>CAIYSA010000271.1 GCA_903928655.1 uncultured Bacteroidota bacterium | reverse complement strand
GGTTTTATTTTAGCACATTGGGATGGAACTCCAGAAACTGAAGAGAAAATTAAAGAAGAAACAAAAGCAACTATACGTTGTGTTCCTTTAAATAATAAACAAGAAGCTGGTGTTTGTATTTATAGCGGAAAGCCTAGTCAACAAAGAGTTTTATTTGCAAGAGCATATTAACAAATGGATTCTAAATTTTTAAATATCGATGTGCATATCGGGCATTTTATTTCATTTTTATTGGAATATACGCCACGTTTAATTTGAGCATTTTTAGTTTTATTTATTGGTTTATGGCTCATTAAACGACTAGCTAAAATTGCATCAAAGGCAATGGATAAAAAAGATTTAGATGTTTCATTAAGAACGTTTTTATTAAGCTTATTATCTGTTGGTTTAAAAGTAATTTTAATTGTGACTGTAGCCGGCATGATTGGTATTGGAACAACTTCATTTGTAACCATACTTGGTGCGGCTGGTTTGGCAATTGGATTAGCATTGCAGGGTTCATTATCAAATTTTGCAGGTGGAGTTTTACTGCTAATTTTTAAACCATATAAAGTAGATGATGTTATTGAAGCACAAGGGCAAATTGGAAAAGTAACTGAAATACAAGTGTTTAATACACTTTTAATTACTGCTGATTTAAAAACTATTATTTTACCAAACGGTGCAGTTTCAAATGGAACTATTGTAAATTATAGTAAAAATGGTTTATTAAGAGGTAATGTTGATTTAGTTGTGTCTGCAAACAATGATATTGATAAAGTAAAAGAATTATTATTTACAGGTATTATAAAACATCCTTTAATTATTAAAGTACCACAACCCGAAATTATAGCAGTTAAAATAATAGATAATGCCGTAACTCTTTCTATTAAGGCATACGGGAAGTCGGATGATATTTCTCAAATTAATTCAGAGATTGTTGAAATTTCTAAAAAAGTGTTTGAACAAAATAAAATTGATGCGCCTGTTCAATTAAGAGTTATTCAAAATATTTAGAGGTTTTAACTTCTTGTTACACTTTATAATTTAGTCCCGAAAAATTATTTATCTTTAAAGTCTTAAAAAAAATAATTGCCATGTTTGATAATTTATCCGAAAAACTAGAAAGAGCCCTTAAAACACTTAAAGGTCAAGGAAAAATAACGGAAATTAATGTTGCCGAAACTTTGAAAGAAGTCCGTAAAGCATTATTAGATGCCGATGTTAACTTTAAAGTTGCTAAAACATTTACTGATACTATAAAAGAAAAAGCGTTAGGTCAAAATGTATTAACTGCAGTTTCTCCTAGTCAATTGCTTGTAAAAATTACCCATGATGAGTTAACTCAATTAATGGGTGGACAAATGGAGGAGATTTTCTTAGGTGGAAATCCAACCATTATTATGATGAGTGGTTTACAAGGTTCTGGTAAAACTACTTTTACTGGAAAATTAGCTAACTTCTTAAAAACTAAAAAAGGTAAAAAGCCATTGTTAGTTGCCTGTGACGTTTATCGTCCTGCGGCTATTGATCAATTGCATATTTTAGGTGAGCAAATTGGTGTTGATGTTTATTCGAATAAAGAGGAAAAAAATCCAATAAAAATTGCACAAGCAGCTATTATCCAGGCTAAAGAAAATGGAAATAGTATTGTGTTGATTGATACGGCTGGTCGTTTGGCTGTTGATGAACAAATGATGAATGAGATTGCTGATTTAAAAAAAGCAATTAATCCTAACGAAATTTTATTTGTTGTAGATGCCATGACAGGGCAAGATGCTGTAAACACAGCAAAAGCCTTTAATGATCGTTTAGATTTTGATGGTGTTGTATTAACAAAATTAGATGGTGATACACGCGGTGGAGCTGCGTTATCAATAAAATCAGTAGTTAATAAGCCAATTAAATTTATTGGTACTGGCGAAAAAATGGAAGCTTTGGATGTTTTTTATCCAGAGCGTATGGCTGATCGTATTTTGGGAATGGGTGACGTTGTAACTTTAGTTGAACGTGCACAAGAACAATTTAACGAAGAAGAAGCACGAAAATTATCTAAAAAAATTGCCAAAAATCAATTTGACTTTAACGATTTTTTAGGTCAGTTGCAGCAAATTAAAAAAATGGGAAATATTAAAGATTTAGTTGGTATGATTCCTGGTGTTGGTAAAAGTTTGAAAGATACTGAAATTAAAGAAGATGCTTTTAAAGGTATTGAAGCCATCATAGGTTCAATGACACCAAAAGAAAGAAGTAATCCTGAATTATTAAATGGATCACGTCGTTTGCGTATTTCGAAAGGAAGTGGACAAACTATAATGGAGGTTAATAAATTACTAAAGCAGTTTGAAGATACTCGTAAAATGATGCGT
>CAIYSA010000270.1 GCA_903928655.1 uncultured Bacteroidota bacterium | reverse complement strand
TTTTTCTTGTTTGTTGTGTGTTTTCATTAACACTTCAATCATCTGTTATTAATCTTTGTAAAGAGAATAAAACATTTGTTAAAAGTCAAAATCAGCAAAATACTGCAGCTGAGGAAGAAGAAGAATCTCACGATGATAATGAGTCTTTAAAAGAGGTTAAATATATTAATCAAGATTATTTTTCTTTTTCAATTCAAAACAGTATTGATTTCGATTGGAATAATTTGAATTTAAACTATTCTACTTGTTCAATAAAAACAACAATACCTCCTCCAAAAAATAGATTAGTCTAATCAATTTACCTGTATATTTTATGCAGATTTAATTTATTTACAATTAATTTATTATTCAAAAATTTATGTTTCAAAAAAATGTATTTGCCGATATTAAGGCAGGACTCGTTGTATTTTTAGTGGCTTTGCCTCTCTGTTTGGGAATTGCTATGGCATGTAAAGTTCCTTTGTTTTCTGGTATAATAGCTGGTTTTGTAGGTGGTATTTTAATTACTGTTTTTAGTGGATCCAAATTTAGCGTATCTGGCCCAGCTGCTGGCTTAACTGCTATAGTTTTAGCTTCCATTAGTCAGTTAGGAAGTTATGAAGCCTTTTTGGCTGCGGTAGTTTTTGCTGGTGTTTTTCAATTAATTTTAGGAATATTAAAAGCTGGTAGCATTGGAAATTATATTCCTAATGCAGTTATAAAAGGTATGCTAGCTGGCATTGGTATTATTTTAATTATAAAACAAATCCCCCATTTATTTGGATATGATAAGGATCCAGAAGGAGACGAGCAATTTATTCAATTAGATGGAGAAAATTCTTTTACAGAATTAATACACATGGTAAATTATATTACACCAGGTGCTTTAATTATTGGCTTGGTTTCTTTTTTAGTTTTAATTATTGCAGAAAAACCATTTTATAAAAAAGATAAAATATTGTCTAATTTCCCTGGCCCACTTTTAGCTGTTGTATTTGGTATTTTGTTAACAATATCATTTAAAGGAAGTGCTTTTTTAGGCTTTGATACTCAACATTTGGTAAACCTTCCTTCAATTACTAATATAGATGACTTGAAAGCTAATTTGACTTTCCCAAATTTTAGTTTTGCTAATACCACTGCTTTTTGGATGATTGTTTTAACATTGGGAGTTGTAGCTAGCTTGGAAACCTTGTTAGGCATAGAAGCTATTGATAAAATTGATCCCGAAAAAAACGAGTCAAATACAAACAAGGAATTATTGGCTCAAGGTATAGGCAATATTGCATGTGGTTTTGTTGGTGGTTTACCAGTAACATCTGTTATTGTTCGTAGTTCAGCAAACATTAATTCGGGTGCTAAATCTAAATTTGCAGCTATTTTCCATTCTATCTTATTATTATTAAGTGTATTATTATTGCCAAATGTGTTAGCCTTAATTCCAAACGCTTGTTTAGCTGCAATTTTGATTATGACAGGTTTTAAATTAACTAAACTTAGTATCTTTAAAGAACAATGGAAGTTTGGGGTTGAACAATTTTTACCATTTGTAATAACTATTGTAATTATGTTGGTAACTGATTTATTAAAAGGAGTTTGTGCTGGATTAATAGTATCAGTTATTTTTATCATTCGTGATAATATTAAATCTTCATTTGATGTTAGTAGTGATAAAATTGATGGTCAATTATATTATTTAATTAAACTTCCACAACATGTTACTTTTTTTAATAAAGGATATTTAATACGTTATTTCGCAAATATTAATTCAGAAAGTAAAGTGATAATTGACGCAAGTATTAATAAAAAAATAAATAGAGATTCAAAAGATGTAATTTCAGACTTTATTAATTCAGCAAAAAAAAGAAAAATAGCAGTAGAACTTATAAAATATAATAATTAATTATGGACAAAGCATATCAAAAATTAATAGATGGCAATAGGCGTTTTGCATTAGAAAAAAAATTTG
This sequence comes from uncultured Bacteroidota bacterium, assembly GCA_903928655.1. GTDB lineage: Bacteria > Bacteroidota > Bacteroidia > B-17B0 > Aurantibacillaceae > UBA4416. The sequence goes on along the minus strand of CAIYSA010000270.1, from coordinate 9,416 downwards.
ACGATCCTGAATATTTTAAAAAATTATCCATTGGGCAAAAACCTGATTATCTGTGGATTGGTTGCAGCGATAGTCGTGTACCTGCAAATGAAGTAACTAATACTGAAAGTGGAGAAATGTTTGTGCATAGGAATATCGCAAATGTGGTAGTTCACACTGATTTTAATTTAATGAGTGTGTTAGAATACGCTGTTAATGTTTTAGAAGTTAAACATATTATAGTTTGTGGTCATTATGGTTGTGGCGGAGTTAGAGCTGCAATGACCAATAAAACTTTCGGATTAGTTGATAAATGGCTGAGAAACATAAAGGATGTTTATAATATGCACCATTCAGAATTAGAAAATATTATTGATGTGGAAAAACGTGTAGATCGATTAACAGAACTTAATATTATTGAACAAGTGCAACATTTAGCTGAAACAAAAATTGTATAAAAAGCTTGGCATGATGGAAAAACATTGCAAATCCATGGTTGGGTTTATGGATTAAATAGTGGCCTAATTACCGAATTAAAAGCTGTTTACGATGATAAGAGTGATATTGATCCAATTTACAGATATGAGTTTTAGCTAATATAGAGCTATTTATTATTAAAATTAAAGCATACGATACTATTTTTAGTTCGTATGCTTTTTTTATTTTTCTTAAGTTTATTGAAATTCAAAAAATAGTTAAAAAATAAATTGGTAACAAAAAACGTTAATAATAAAAAGATTTATTTTTTTTATGATTTTTATACTTACTTTTGACATTGAAAAATGAAACTAAACAAGCCTACATATTTCTCTATATTCTTTTTATTATGCTTTGTTTCATCGTTTGGTGCTAAAACATTACAGAATTTAAACACCAAGTCTTCTTTTGGTAAATTTAATAATAAAGAATTAGCTGTTGTTTCTCATATATATGATAGCAGTTCAAACAGTAGCGATTCATTATTAGAGGAATCTGAAAATGAAACTGAAGATGTTTTTTTTATTCAAGCCTTTACTTTACCTTATTTTATTACCTATTTTCAATATGATATATTAAAAATACAATCAGTTTCCGCTAATCCTTTTGCAGAAAAACTTAAAAATCCAATTTATATTGCGATTTGTAATTTTCGTATCTGATTTCTTTAATTCTATCTACTTATTAAAGTAGATTTTTAGCTTAACCATTAAGCTTTTTATCACAAATTACATAATAGTTATTTGTGTAAGCAGTTTTAGGATTGCTTATATAGAATTAATTAATAAAACACGAAAAATCATGACAAACAAAAATCAAAAAAGATATTATCCGGCTGACGGATTGGAAGGATTAAAACAAAATTTTTCAAAAGATGCACTTTCAGGTTTCCTAGTATTTCTATTAGCATTACCACTAAGTTTAGGAATAGCAAAGGCCTCCGATTTTCCTGCAATATTTGGCTTAGTAACAGCTATCATTGGCGGCGTAGTAGTGAGTTTTTTTGCTGGATCTCGCTTAACCATAAAAGGCCCGGCAGCAGGATTAATAGCTATTTGTGGTGGTGCAATTGCAGCTTTTGGAGGTGGAGATACTGGATGGCATTTAGCATTAGGTGCTATTGTTGTAGCGGGTATTATTCAAATAGTATTTGGAGTTTTTAAATTAGGCAAATTAGCTGATTTTTTTCCAGGAGCCGCTATACACGGTATGCTTGCTGCTATCGGAATTATAATAATGTCAAAACAAATTCATACTTTATTAGGTATTGATCCTAAGTTTTTGAAAGGTAAAGAACCTTTAGAGCTATTAGCGATGATTCCAGAAAGTATCATGCATGAAAATGCACATATTGCTGAGATTGGAATTGCTTGTTTATTGATATTAATTGGAATGAGTTTTGTAAAACACCAAAAGTTAAGAAAGATACCAGCTCCACTAATTGTTTTAATTGTTGCTATTCCTTTAGGAATTGTTTTAAATATTAAAACAGACGGTGCTATTTCTAATTTCTCATTAGTTAAAATCGGAAGTATTTTTGAATCGTTCACTAGCGGTTCAGTTATGAAAGGCGATTTTGTTAGTAGAGGTATTTTAAATGCTGATTTTTCTGCCTTAAGTACTCATGCTGGTGATTTTATTATGTATGTAATTTTATTCTCCTTAATTGGAAGTTTAGAGTCATTATTGACAGCAAAAGCAATTGATGGAGTTGATCAATTTAAACGAAAATCAGATTTTAATAAAGATTTAGTAGCAGTTGGAATAGGAAATACATTATCTGGATTATTAGGTGGTTTACCTATGATTAGCGAAGTTGCTCGTAGTTCAGCAAATGTGAGTAATGGCGCAAGAACACGTTGGGCTAACTTTTTTCATGGTTTATTTTTATTATTAGCAGTTTTAGTTGCTGTTCCAATTATTGAAATGATCCCAAATGCTGCCTTAGCGGCTATGTTAACTTTTGTTGGTTTTAGACTTGCACATCCTAAAGAATTTATTCACATGTTGCATATTGGTAAATCACAATTTTTAGTTTTTACATCAACGGTTATAGTAACCTTAGCAACTGATTTGTTGGTTGGTGTAGGAACAGGAATTCTTTTTGAAATTATTGTTAATTTGATAAATGGAGCTTCCATAAGTAATTTGTTTAAATCAAATAGTACTTTAACAAAACAAAATGAAGAAGACTATACCTTGACACTAAATGGTAGTTTAATGTTTACTAATATTTTAGGATTTAAAAAAATATTTGCAACCTTACCTCAAGCTAAAAATATTACAATTAATGTTAGTAAAGCAAAAATTGTAGATCACACTTCTATCTTAACCTTAAATAGTTTGGTTGAAGATTATAAAGATGATGGTGGAACTATAAAAGTTGAAGGGTTTGAAAATCATAAACAACTTGGACATTCTGCTACATCGACACGAGTTTTGAAATTGAGCTAAGTCTCTTAAAATCCTTGCTAAGTTTCAATTAATTAGTTGTTTAATTATTCTATTTTTTACCAACCAATTACGTTAAAACTTAGCAAGACCAATTTTTTATTTATTTTTTAAAAATTTATTATGAAAAGTATAATCATATTCACTACAATTTTAATTTCAATACATGGATTTGCTCAGTTACCAAATGTTAGGTTTAAAGATGGTTTAAAAATATATTTAAGCGATGATAGCACAAAATATCTCAAAGGTACAGGATTAGCGCAAATTTGGTTCAGATATAATGATAATAATCCTGGCTCTACAATTTACGGAACTCCAAAAAAAGAAACATTTGATGTGGGTTTAAGACGCGTGAGATATCAACTTATGGCACAGGTAAATAAAAAAACATTTTTATATACTCAATTTGGCATCAATAGTATCAATAGTTTATCCTCCCGAAAATCACCCTTATTTTTTCATGATGTTACTGCTGAATACAATGTTTACAAAAACTTTATAACCATTGGTGGTGGTTTAAATGGTTGGAACGGTACTTCACGTTATTCTTCATCTGGTGTTAGTAATATTTTATGCCTTGATTTGCCAGTAATTGAAGAAACAACAAATGATGTTACAGACCAATTTGTTAGAAAATTAGGAGTTTACGCTAAAGGAAAAATTAAAAGATTTGACTATCGCGTGGCAGCTGCAAATCCTTTTCCAGTTCAAAACGCTTTAACTACAATTGCAACATTACCTGCTGCTGGAATCAATACTGCTTATTACTCTACCAAAGCTCCTGAATTGCAATATCAAGGATATTTTATGTGGCAATTTTTAGATAAAGAAACTAACCAATTACCATATATGACAGGCTCTTATTTAGGAAAAAAAAGAGTGTTTAATATTGGCTCCGGATTCACCTATCAAAAAAATGCAATGTGGTATAGAAATGAAATTGGTGATACTATCTCAAAACCATTGCAACAATTTGCGGTTGATGTATTTTTTGATTATTATTTAAATAAAGAAAAACAAAATGCAATTACCGCATATGCAGCATTTCTTAATTATGATTTTGGTCCAAATTATATTCGTAATGCAGGGGCAATGAATACAGCTAATGGAACAAATAGTTCATCAAGTTTTAATGGGACTGGAAATTCTGCACCATTAATAGGTACAGGCCAAGTTATTTATGCCCAAGCAGCCTATTTATTAAAAAAAGATTTACTAGGTAAGGAAGGAACTTTACAGCCTTATGTTTCTGGATCTTATGCAAATTATCAAAAACTTAATGATCCTGTATTAATTTACGACATTGGATTAAATTGGATTATGAGTGGCCAAAATTCTAAATTATCATTGGATTATCAAAGTCGTCCAATTTTTAATACAGATAGTAATGGAAAGGTCCATGAAACTAAAAGTGCAAGACGAGGACAAATTGTATTACAATATCAAATCGCCTTTTAAATAATTATTTTTTATTATTATAAATAAACTTATGAGTATACATAAAACTAATAGTGGTTTTGATGAGCATGAAATCCTTCATGACTTAAAACATTATTTACCAGCCCAAGCTCCGTTAAAAGATTTTATTCATCATAATACATTACATGCATTTCAAAATTTAAAATTTGATCATGCCATACGTAAAGCAGCTAAAATGTTTGGCTATAATGTTTCTTTGCCCTTATCTGATTTTAGAAATTTATATAAATCGAAACGAATATTACATGATAACCTTGAAAAAATAATTATAGAAAAAAAAGGCAAAGAGCATTCGTCGATATGGATAAATAAAGTTTTGATTAAAGATTATGATACATCAACTTCGCCTAAAATAGGTAATCTTCGTTCCAACTGGAAATCTCAATACCGAATTAATTTAGATTCAGTAACACATCCAAAATTATTTAGAATTTTGTGTAGCTATCTTGATCAAGGGATTTCTATATGGAAATTTCCAGTTAATGAAAAAGGCTTTTTAACTTCTTTAAGAGAAATTGAGAAAAATAGTTTGTCAAGTATATTTAAATCAGAAAGAGTTCGAAAATTATTTATAAATACTAGATGTGAAATTGAAAGCTTATTAGACATTTTAGTTGGTGATGCTACTTTATATAAACAATATATTTTTGATCAACAATTTGCACATCAAGGATGGAGTGGCATGGTTTCAGCTATTGAAGATCAGCCAGAAACTTTATTAGATCCAAAAAAAATATCAGTTCAAGAATTAATAATTTTAGAATGTTTACTAGAAATTGACACCCTAGATAATAAGTTTGGTGAAAATTGGACTCCACTAGTTAATAAATTAGTAGAGATGCCAGATGATTTATTTTCGGATGTTGAGACAACAGAATTAAGTGAAGTTTTATTTATTTGGCAGAATGCTTACGAGTGGAGTTATTATGATGGAGTTTTAACTGGTTTACAATTAATAAAAAAAGAGGATAATTTAATTTCTCAAAAAAGTTTTCAAGCCATGTTTTGTATCGACGATAGAGAATGTTCAATTCGAAGATATATTGAAGATAACGATGCTTATTGCGAAACGTTTGGCACGCCTGGTTTTTTTGGTGTTGAGTTTTATTTTAAACCTGAGCATGGTAAGTTTTATAGTAAACTTTGCCCGGCACCTGTTACTCCTAAATTTCTAATTAAAGAAATTGATACTACTAGTGTTAGAAAAAAAGATGCGCATTTTGCTATCCAATCACATTCACTAATTAGAGGTTGGTTAATTTCACAAACATTAGGATTTTGGTCAGCTTTTAAATTATTTTCAAATATTTTCAGACCAACAATGAGTCCTGCAACAGCGCATTCATTTAATCATATGGATCAATTTTCTAAACTGACTATAGAAAATACAAATCTAAATGATAAGGAAAATGATTTGCAAATCGGATTTACTATTGATGAAATGGCTAATCGGGTGGAGGCATTATTAAAAAGTATTGGATTAATAAAAGATTTTGCTCCAATTGTTTATATTGTAGGTCATGGTTCAAGTAGTGTTAATAACCCTCATTATGCTGGTTATGATTGTGGTGCTTGTTCTGGTAGACCAGGTTCCGTGAATGCTCGTGTGATGAGTTTCATGGCAAATAAAAAAGAAGTTAGAGAGATTTTATTTCAAAGAGGAATTATTATACCTGAAACAACACAATTTTTAGGTGGATTGCATGACACATCCCGCGATGACATTAGTTTTTTTGATGAAAATTCATTATCTCAATTGAATGTTGGTAATCATAATAAAAATGAGACAGTTTTTTCAAAAGCACTTGATTCTAATGCTAAAGAACGTTCCCGTAGATTAGTTTCTATAGACACAACTTTATCTGCAAAACAAATTCATGAAAAGGTAAGAACGCGTTCTGTTTCAATTTTCGAGCCTCGACCCGAATTAAACCATGCAACAAATGCCTTATGTATTGTTGGAGGTAGAGATTTTACAAAGGGTTTATTTTTAGATAGACGTTCATTTATGAATTCTTATAATTATAAAATTGATTTGGATGGAAAAATATTAACGAACATCATGAAACCTTTAGGTCCAGTGTGCGGAGGTATTAATTTAGAATATTTTTTCTCGAGAGTTGATAACCAAAAATTAGGAGCAGGTACAAAATTACCTCATAATGTTATGGGACTATTTGGTGTAGCAAATGGCATTGATGGAGATTTAAGGCCTGGACTACCTAGCCAGATGATTGAAGTACATGATCCTGTTCGTTTATTAATTATAGTTGAACATTTTCCAGATATTGTTTTAAATGTAATTAAATCAGTTGATGCAATGTATGAATGGTTTGTAAATGAGTGGATTAATTTAGTTGCTATTAATCCAGAAACGCACCAAATTCAATTATTCAAAGAAGGGAAATTTATTCCTTATGAGCCTGTTAAACAAAAAATTGATACGGTTTCGGATATCACACCCCTTTTAGAATCTACTTTAGAAAATATCCCAGTTTATTTAATTAAATAAAAAGACTTTTATGCAATCTATCATTCAATATTTTATATTACTTCCTTTAATAGGATTTATTATAAGCATCATCATTCCTCGCAAAAATGAGAAATTAATTTCTAATAGTGTAATCTATATTGTTGGATTACATTTTATAAGCTTTGTTGTTTTTTTAGGATATTGGTTTTTTAATGGACATACTACAATTGATTTTAAAAATATTGTAATATATAAAACTACCGATTACGAATTTTTTATTGATTTCTTTTTCGATAAAACCACAGTTGTTTATATGTTGGTTGGTTCATTTTTAACATTTTTAGTTACAATTTATTGTAGTTATTATTTACACAGAGAAAGTGGATATAAACGTTTTTTCAATACTATTATGCTCTTTTATGTAGGTTATAACATAACTGTTTTTTCAGGTAATTTGGAAACTTTATTTGTTGGTTGGGAAATTTTAGGAATATCTTCATTTTTATTAATTGCTTTTTATCGAGATCGATATTTACCAATAAAAAATGCATTTAAAGTATTTTCAATTTATCGATTAGGAGATGTTGGGTTGATTTTAGCTATGTGGATGAGTCATCATTTATTTCATGAAAACATTACTTTTTTTCAATTACAAAATGATGAATTAGTTAGTCATCATTTAGAGAGTCATAGCATTATAGGTGTTTTTGTAGCTCTAATGATATTAATTACTGCCGCTGCAAAATCTGCACAATTACCATTTTCATCTTGGTTGCCAAGAGCTATGGAAGGACCAACCCCATCTAGTGCTATTTTTTATGGTTCATTGTCAGTTCATTTAGGTGTATTTTTGATGTTGAGAACTGTTGAATTGTGGGAACATCAAATTTCTGTTAGAATTTTAATTGGGTTATTGGGATTAACCACTAGTATTGTTGCAACTGGAATAGCAAGAGTTCAATCATCAGTAAAAAGTCAAATTGCGTATTCTTCTATCTCTCAAATTGGTTTAATATTTATTGAATTGGCTTTCGGTTTACAAACTTTAGCTCTAATCCATTTTGCCGGAAATGCTTTTTTAAGAACCTATCAATTATTAGTTTCGCCTTCAACGGTAAGTTATTTAATTAGAGAACAGTTTTATAATTTTGTTCCTAGAGGTAAATCTTTGGAGGATTCATTTTCGAAAAAAATAAAATATACATTTTATATTCTTTGTTTAAAGGAATTTAATTTAGATTCGTTTATGTTTAAATTATGGCGTCCATTAAAAATTATGGGTAGAAGCTTAAATTTTGTTACTGCAAAAAATATTTTATTTTATTTTATTCCTGCTTATATTATCGGTTTAATTTGTTTGTATTATGAAAGCTTAATTCCAGAAAAAATTCACCATTTTTTGCCTACACTATTTTCATTTATTGGTTTTGTTATGGTTTTAAAATCTTATACTGAACGTAAAAATGTGCATCTAGCATGGATATTAATTATTATGAATCATTTTTGGATAGCACTTGCCATTTCTTTTAATGAGCATTATGTTTATACACAATCACTTCTTTATTTAAGTGGAATTGTATTTATGGGCGCAATTGGATTTATAACGATACAAAAATTAAAAACATTGGAAAGTCATGTTGATTTAAATCAATTTAATGGACATTCATATGATCATCCAAAATTTGCTTTTGTATTTTTACTATCTTGTCTTGGTTTAACTGGTTTTCCAATTACTCCAACATTTGTAGGCGAAGATATCATTTTTACTCACATTCATGAAGATCAAGTAGCTTTAGCCTTTTTTACAGCATCAAGCTTAATTATTGATGGCATTGCAGCGATTAGAATTTATGCTCGGGTATTTTTAGGCCCGCACGTTAAAACTAATCATGAAAGCGCATTTAAATCTTCTTAATTATTTATTCTATAACTAACAATAGAATGTTATCATTTTCGCAATTATTAACTATTCATTAATTAAAATTTTCGGTTATTTATAATTAGAAAAATACAATATTACTTTTTAAAAGTATTGCATTATAATTTAAATGAATACAGAACAAAATATTGAGTCGACTACTAAAAAGTTTAGCTTTTTAAGATTTATTAAACGCTTTTTATTAGGCGCTTTATTAGTTTTAATAACGCTTTTATCATTTTGTGTTTTTATTGTTTATGTTTATGAAGATGATGTGAAAGTTATTATTATCAAAGAATTAAACAAGCACTTGAATTGTAAAATAACTGTTGATCCTCAAAACATTGATTTAACCATTATTAAGTCATTTCCAAAATGTGCTCTTGAATTTAAAAATATTTTGGCATTGGAGAGTAAAGATTTCAATACACAAGATACTTTATTATACGCAAAACGATTGTCATTAGCTTTTGATGTAGAAAACTTGTTCAATAAAAATTACACAATTAATAAAATTGAACTTGAAGATTCAAAAGTTAATTTAAAAATTGATAAACTTGGGAAATCCAATTATATAATTTGGAAAACTTCAGATAGCTCTTCATCAAATGATAGTTTAAAATTTGCATTAGAAAA
>CAIYSA010000269.1 GCA_903928655.1 uncultured Bacteroidota bacterium | reverse complement strand
TTTACCCAAAACAAAACCTATACAGCAAAAATAACCGCTAACGAGTTATATACAAATGCTGACATTTCATCAGCCCCAGATAAAGACACTGTTTTATTAAGCGGTCATATTTTAGTAACTAACGATTTAGTAGATGGTATTGATCCAAACTCTAGTTTTAGCTTTGAAAATGGGGTTGGTACGTATTCCTTTGTTTGCGGTTCTCCAAATATTGCAGCAACCACACCAGCTTCTAATTTAGATTATACAAAAAACATTCAAGTAGTGGTTGTACCAGAAGGCGCAGCCTCAGTTATGTGGAAACCAAATATTGCTTTATCCACAACCAACCCTTTTTATCATGCTTTAGTATCAGGTAAACGAATTACAGGTACAGGCATCTCAACACAAGGCCCCGAAAAAGTAGATTTTATTTTACGTGACCCTCCAGGTTCAGGAAGCTCTTCTTCTTGGACATCAGGAAGCACGGTTACAAAATCAACTTCATTAAGTAATGGAGATTCGCAAGATATTGGGATTAGTACAGATATTTTTTAGGAAGTAAAGCAGTAGTTGGGGTTGGTTTTGCAACCGAAGTGGCAATTGAAAACTCCATTAGCTTAGGGTTAAGCACTAATATTAGTTCAAACGAAGGTTCGGATATTACAGAAGTCATTACCTCTGCTAATTCTGTGTCAACGCGTGATGATGCTAATTATGTGGGAGCGCCTGCTGATATATTTATTGGCCGATCTCGTAATTGGCTAGTTGGTCCAACGGCTAATATTGAGTTATCAGACACCGCGGGTTGTTATACTTGCTTTGGAGCTGTTTTGGTTGTAGGCGGAACTCCCAAACAATTAGCATTAAAACTTGGCTATGCTGTAGCACCAGATAATGTCCGTACTCGTTTTTCTTACACGCAAGATGAAATTGAAACCACAGTAATTCCTCAGTTAGAAGCAATTAGAAATACCGTATTATTAAATAGCCCAGGTAAGTACTCAACTACTCTTGCACCAACAGATCCAAGGTTTGCTTCTAATAACGATGATCCATTGTGGGGCGCCTCAGCTACTTCTACTACACCAGCGGTATATGATCCCGTGGATAGTTTAGGACAATCTTATACATTTTGGGGATATAATAATTTAATAAATAAAGACACGGTTAGGATTTTAAATACACAAATCGCTTTATGGAAGCAAGCCCTAGCACAAAATGAAAGAGAAAAATTAGCCTGCGTCAATTATACTGGTGGGGTTTTAATTGATAATTTTACATTAGGTTCAGCCATTGTAAACAACGTATACCAAACTGATAATCAAACGACTTCAACAAGTGATTGGGAATTACAAATCAATGAAGATATTGCATTTCAAATTGGTGGAAGTGTTGCCGGGGCAGGTGTTCTTGTAAAACCAAGCCTTTCTTTTCATCAAACATCAGGCGGTTCAACAAGCACAAGTACGAACTTAAGTAATACATTCGACTATACATTAACAGATGGAGACCCAGGCGACATCATGAGTATTGATGTGTACAAATCTCCGGAAGGAACGGGTAATATATTTATCACACGTGGTGGCCAAACAATGTGTCCATACGAAGATGCTGTGGTTTGTCATTACTACAATCCGGCAAATCCAAATGGCTACATTGGTTCACATACTTTTAATGCAACTGGTTTTGCAACTATTTCTAATGCTACAACTCAAAGGGAGATACCAAATATTGCTATTACACCATCTAATCAATTAAATATTCCATCTAATCAAGCAGCAGTTTATCAATTGGTGTTAACTAATCAAAGTTCTTTAAACGTTAATAATGATATTGATTTACAGATTCGTATTGCCAGTCAAACTAATCCAAACGGAGCAGTTTTAAAAATTGATGGACAAAATGCGAATACAATAGTTAATATACCTAGTAATGGATCTGTAATTAAAACACTAACTATTGAGCGTGGACCAATAGAAATAAAATATGATAGTATAATGGTCATATTTAGTTCTGCTTGTAGCGAAGATATAGCTGATACAGCGTATGTAAGCGTACATTTTATACCAACTTGTACAGAAATTGAAATCTCTACACCAACTGATAATTTTATTGTGAATAACTCAAACAATAATATTGCTAATGTGGTAATTGATAATTATAACTACAATTATGGAGTTGCTGCAAATACAAGTACTATAACTAATGTTTTACATCCAAATTTTGGTTTCGAAAAAATAGGCTATGAAATTAAGCCTGGAAACACGAGTAGTTGGTTAGAAATTAAGGATTTTTATAAAGTACCAAATGCCACACAAAGTATTATACCAACAAATCAAGTATATACACAATATCAATGGACGGTTACTCCACAAACATATCCGGATGGCAATTACGAAATAAGAGCTGTATCTTATTGTTATAATAAAGATGGAAGTTATGCTACGGTTTATTCTCCGGTATTGTCAGGTGTTATGGATCGTGTAAACCCAGCACCATTTGGCACACCAACTCCAGGTGACGGAATTTTAGATCCTAATGATGATATCTCGATTCAATTTAATGAGCCGATTGATTTAAGCAGTTTATCAACTTTAAACTTTGACATAAGAGGCGTTTTAAATGGAACTAATATCCGACATGCCGAAAGTTTAAATTTTGATGGCGTTGCAGATTATGTTGAGGTTGCCGGTGGAGTGAGTATACAAAAACGAAGCTTTACAATGGAATTTTGGGCTAAACTAAACACAGTAGGCATTAATCAAACCGTTATAAGCCAAGGAACAGATCCGGTTCAAAAAATGATGATTGGATTAGATAATTCAAATAATTTGATTTTTACTTTAGGCAACCAAACAGTAACATCATCGGCTTCAGTGCCAACGCCAACAAACTGGCACCATTATGCCATTGTTTATGATTATGCTAATTCGGATGCTATTTTATATATAGACGGAACATTAGCGGGTACAAATAGTAATTTTTTAGTTGACTATACCGGTTCTGGTAAATTAGCTTTTGGAAAAGCATTGCCTACTAATATTAATTATTTACAT
>CAIYSA010000268.1 GCA_903928655.1 uncultured Bacteroidota bacterium | reverse complement strand
ATTAATAAATTTTTTATTTTCTCAATACTCAAATTATCAATTTCATGAGGAGCAATTATTAACTTTAATTTCGGGTATTTTAATTTCAAATTAAGATAAGCTTCAACTAAATACTCTTCGTCTTTTTGCCATGTGCTTCCACCAATAACTACAAATGTATCTTTCTTAAACTCCTCAAAGAAATCGATTTTTTTTGGAGATTTACAAACATCTAAAACTCTATCAAAACGTGTATCACCAGCTAATTTAGCTTTATGATAATTTAATTGATTCAATAATTTTATTGATTCTAAATCTTGAGTATAAATGGCTTCATAAGTCAACAATGCTTTTCTAAAATTACCACCATACCATTTAAAAAACGATTGATGTTTTTTAATAACTGTTGAAATTAAAAAAGTTGGGATTTTACGTTCGTGAAGTTGAAATAAAAAATTCAACCAAAACTCATACTTTACAAATATGGCAACTTTCGGTTTTAATATTTCTAAAAAACGATTTGCGTTTTTTTTACTATCAATTGGCAAATAACATACAAAATCAACTGCCACAAAATCTTTTTGAATCTCGAACCCCGAAGGAGAAAAAAAAGTAAGCACAATTTTTTGTAATGGATTCTCCTCCCTTATTTTTTGAATTACAGGCCGACCTTGCTCAAACTCACCAAGAGAAGCGCAATGTATCCAAACAGCATTTTCAAGTTGTAAGTTTTTTACATTTAATTTTAAATTTTCCTCCCAGTTTTTTCTTCCATTTACCCATAGCTTTGCTTTAGGTTTAAAAATGGAAGAAATATTTATTCCAAAATTTAATAATTGTATACTTAAATTGTATAAAAACATTTATTTTTTTAAAAGTGTTTCAAATACTAATGAAATAATCAAATACATATAAAACAAAATTTTGAAATTTGATACAATTTAAAACTCAAAATTTATTTGGCCATCTTTGTCTTTAAAATTTGAAGGGTCAAGTTTTTCCATAGCTCTTCTGTGTAATTCCATTGGCGACATTCCATTACCACCAATTTCTTCATCATGATCTAATTCAATTTCTTCAGAAACCCTGAGATTAATTTCCTTTATTTTATATGAAGTTAATTTTTTTCCTTTAGCTTTCATATTAACTAAGGGTGCAAATTCAATTAAATTAATGGATTCGTCTGCAATTTCTTTATCCTTTTCTTTACCAAATTTCATATCAATTATTGGCAAAATTTGAGATGTAATTAATTCAATCCTTGAGTTTTCGTTCTCCGTAATTATTAATGTTTTTGTTAATGTATTTTCCGGATTAAATCTTTTTGTTATATAAGATTTACTTTCGCCATCATAATAAATACATGATAATGTTTGTTCAGGATAATATTTTTCAATTAAAATCGTATCATCATCAAAATGATTTAATACATCATAAGTATATAATTTATAAAAACCTTTGCCTGTAACTGTAACTATTTTATCTTCACCTGCAAATTTTCCTAAATAAGTTCCTTTACCATCTTTATTTAAACGGTTTACAGCATCATCAAACCAGTAATCTTCTGCAGCTAATGTTGAAGTACCTTTTTGTTTTAATAATACTTTTTTTACAGCATACTTTGTTACAATATTTCCTGTGGAACTTCTTCCTTTAACAGGTATTTCTGCAAAATCAGTATCTATCTCAAATTTACGTAAGCCAGGTGCTGGTTTTAAAACAACTTGAGTTTTTTCAGCCTCACCATTTGGATTGATTGTAAACCAATGCACATATGAATTTGGAGTTCCTTTTGTTAAATCATATTCTTTTTCACGAGTAATACCAGTAACATTAAAACGCTTAATAAATGTAATACCTTTTGGTCCATCAGTATAAATCATATTATAGGTTGTACGTTCATCATTCTTTTTGAAAATGGAAATATATAAAATATCTTTTCCAACAAATGTTTTGTCAGATACTTTAAATACTTTCATTTTACCTTCTCTGGTAAATGCAATAATATCATCAATATCAGAACAATCACAAACAAACTCATCTTTCTTTAAACTCGTTCCAACAAAACCTTCTGCTCTATTCATATACAATTTTTCGTTAGCCATAACAACCTGAGTTGCAATAATGGTTTCTAATTGTTTTGTTTCGGTTTTTCGTTCTCTTCCTGCTCCGTATTTCTTTTTTAAATTTTTGAAAAACTCAACAGCGTAATCAACTAAATTTAATAAATGATTTTTTACAATTGCAATTTTCTCATCCAATTCCTTCATGTGTTCTTCAGCTTTTATGCTATCAAAACGAGTAATACGAATCATTGGTATTTGAGTTAAACGTCCTAAATCTTCATCAGAAATTTCTCTAATTAATTTCTTTTTATGTGGTTTAAAACATTCATATAAATATTCAAATAAAGTTTCTTTGTTACTGTATTTCTTAAAGTCGATATACATTTCTTCTTTAATGAAAATTTTCTCTAAAGAACTGAAATGCCATTTTTCCTCTAATTCACGTTGTTCAATTTCTAACTCTCTTTTTATTAAAGCTAATGTTTGATTTGTAGAAATTTTTAATATTTCACTTACTCCAACAAAACGAGGTCTTTCGTTTTCAATAATACAAGCATTAGGAGAAATACTTAACTCACAATTAGTAAAGGCGTATAACGCGTCAATAGTTTTATCTGCCGAAATACCAGGTTGAAGATGAATTAAAATTTCAACATTTTCAGCAGTATTATCTTCAACCTTTTTTACTTTTATTTTCCCTTTATCATTAGCAGCTATAATAGAATCAATTAATGAGCTAGTAGTTGTGCTAAATGGAATTTCTGTAATGATTAAAGTTTTAGAATTTAACTCTTTTACACGAGCTCTAATTTTTACTTTGCCACCACGCAAACCATCTTTATAATCACTAAAGTCGGCAATTCCACCTGTAATAAAATCTGGATAAATGACTGCTTTTTTTCCTCTTAATATTTGAATAGAAGCATCTATTAACTCACAAAAATTATGTGGTAAAATTTTAGTTGCTAAACCAACAGCAATCCCTTCAACTCCTTGTGCTAAAACTAATGGGAATTTTACCGGTAATGTAATTGGCTCTTTATTTCTGCCGTCATAACTTAAACCCCAATTGGTTGTTTTTGGATTAAATACAACCTCTTGCCCAAATTTAGATAAACGTGCTTCGATATAACGTGGAGCCGCAGCACTATCTCCAGTAAATATATTTCCCCAGTTTCCCTGACAATCTATTAATAAATCTTTTTGACCAAGTGCAACCAATGCATCACCAATACTAGCATCGCCATGTGGGTGATATTTCATAGTATTACCAATTAAATTGGCAACTTTGTTATAACGCCCATCTTCAAGCTCCCACATACTATGCATAATTCTACGTTGAACGGGCTTTAAACCATCTTCCATTGCAGGTACTGCACGTTCTAAAATTACATATGAGGCATAATCAACAAACCAATTTTTAAACATGCCTGATACATGCTTAACAGTGCTTAATTCATTGTGATTTTCTAAATTTTCTTCTTCCATGCTATTTATTCAACTAAAAAACAAATATACACTAAGGCAAGGGGAAATTTAAAAACAATTTTGAGCAAAAAGGGCTTAGATATTCACAAGTGAAGTTTAATAAACAATTAATTTTCTTTTTAAGAAAAATAAAGCTTCACTTAACTTAATTTTAAGTTTATCAGATTGATAAGAATTAAAACCGGCTGTTTCTTGCGAATTGCCATATCCGTATATATCCGAAAGCTCGTTACTATATATTAATTCAGAAGTTTGAGTATTTCTTAAAGCTATTTTAACCTTTAAAAATGATAATTGAACATTATAGGTTGAATTTAATATATCTGAACTAATATCCTTTTGAGTATTAGCATCAACTTCTATGATAAAATCAGCTAGTTCTTTTTGTTCAACTATTTTAACCTCCTCGCCCATAAATTTTGACTTTACGATTGGTTCAATAATTTTTTGCTCATTAAACTTTAAATTATTTTTTTCGTTACAAGAAACAAAAACTGTAATTGGACTAACTTTAGCAAATGCTTTTAGCTGCGATGTTTCAATAAATTGCTTTAATAAAATAATTGAGGATTTACTCACACTATCATTTTGCATTAATTTATCAATATCAGGATTTAAGGTAAAATAAATTTCTTGATTTAAAGGTTTTACCTTATTTAATGCAATTTCTAAATCACCCAACTGATTTGTGGAAGCTGTTTCATTTATCCTCACACTTTCATTATCTGATTTTACTTTAAATGGAAAATCAACTAAAGGATTTTTTCCTTTAATTACAAATTTATATACTAATGGTTTATAATTTGGCTGATAAGGTTTAACAACAGCAATTGTTTTTGAATTAACTATCGATATACTTTGAATTTGCTTTTGAATTAAATTTGATAATTCAAAAATATTCTTCACATTATTTGAAGATTCAAAATTCAATTCTTCATTTAAATAAGGACTTAAAATACCAAAAGCCTGAATTCGTTTTTTTAAACTTCCAGTAAAATTGCCGTTTTTTTCATCATCAAAGGATAATTTAATAATATTTACTGCTCTAGCTATTGTTTGAAGCTTTTTTTGAAGTTTTAAATTTTCATATTCAGCTTTATCTAATTCATAATAAAGCCAATATTGTTTATCATTTTCGTAAGCATCAATTAATCTATAACCCTCAATATTATCGCTACTACTTAATTTTATTAAAGAATTAAAATTTTCATTAAATTGATTATTATTTTGAACGGTGTATAAGATAGAGTTGGTAGAAATATCAACTTTTATTTCAGAGGACAAATCAAATAAAGCGTTTTTCTTAGCTTCCCCTTGATAATTATTACTATTACTTTTATCTGCAACACCTATTCCAATGAATTTAGAATTATTTACTGGTCTTTTTGTAACCCAACTAGGCGCAAAAACTTCTGTTGTTAGTTGTGCATAAATAGATATGCCAAAAAAACCAAATGACAGAATCAAAAAATATCTAAATGTTAATTTCACCTTTATTGAACAATATAATTAATGAGTGTATTCGAAAAAGCATTTATAGCTTTATTATCTGCTTGATTTTTTAAATCAGAAAAAGATTTTAATTCCTTTCTGTTATTAAAAGCGCCTCGCCAATTATTTGGGTTATATTGATTTACAGGCATTGTAATCCCAGGGTTATATGGAAAATAATTTGAAACATTTATATTAAAATCTGGTTGATTTCCAGTTTTCCTTCCTCTAACAAATTCATAATAATCAATTACATCAACACCATTACACAATTCACTTCTAGAAGTAACTACTTGATTGGTATTTGCATCAATTAGTTTATACTTAAATTCATATTCATAATTTCTTTTTCCTTTTACCTGATTATATTGTTGAGGCCTATATTCAGTAATATAAATTGTATCTCTTCTTGTTACAATTTTTTCGTAACAAATTGCAGATCCTCTTGTAACAGGAGTTTCTATTTCTTTTTTATTTGAAATATCAAATACATAAAAAAAATCAGCACCAGTTGCTTTTTTTATTGCCTGAATTAAATCAATATTTCCTGCATTACTAATATCATTAGCGTTAGGCATAAACAAAAATGGTGTATTGTTTATTAGCTTTAATTTTGTGTTATTTTGATAAGACAGTTCGATGAAACTATTGAAAAGTTTATCTTCAATTGCTTTTTCAGTTGAATTTTTTGGCTCAAAAATCATAAAACTCTTCTTTTGCAATTCCGTCGTTAAATCTAATAACTCTTTT
>CAIYSA010000267.1 GCA_903928655.1 uncultured Bacteroidota bacterium | reverse complement strand
TTTATTACGCGCTTATGGTGATGCAACCATTGCTTTACATTTTTTAGCAAATAGCCCTGAAAAAAATAATTATGAGGTCATTGCTTCCAGCCATTTAAAACCTTTAATCAACGCATTAGGTAAATACATTGATTTAAGTTCGCTTAAAATTGAATTTGTTGATTTTAGCATTACAAAATCACAACTTAATTTATTTACCAACCGACATATAGTTTCAATCAATACTTTACATCAAGTAAATAAATTAAAGCAGTTTGTAAAACATAATCCGAACAATGGTGGCGTGGATTATGTAGAACAAGAAAAAAAATCAATACTATTAAATTTATTTACTGGGCATTCATTTAAAACCATTGTAAATAAGAAAGTTTATGCTGATATGGATGATTTTTTTAAATCTTCTATTTCAATTCCTAAACCAACTAGTTCAATAAAAAAAGTGCTTATAGTCCCCGATGCGCGCATAAATGCTAGACGCATACCAGAAAACGTAATTGAGTACATTAAAACACAATTAACTGGAACTAATAAGTCTTTGCAAGTAGCCTATTTCAATAAGAATATCGAACAAAAGCTTCACACAGAGTCACAAAATGAATTAGTTTCCTATGCTAATTTTGAGGAGTTAATGGCTTTGATTAATGACGCCGATTTTATTTTTGGATCAGATAGCCTACCTATACACTTATGTAATGCAATACAGAAACCGCATTATATATTATATCCAAATAATGGATCAACTGCCTTTTTTACACCATTTAGTATCGCAAATAATTATTACGCCGATTTTAATAAATTTTCTTCTTCTCATTTTCCAATATGACGCAAAACCATATCCATACTTATGTATTGTGTTCCAAGCAGGAACAAGGAAGGGAGGGGCATATCAATTTATTAAAGCAACAATTGGGTGATATAAATTGCGTAGAAGCCATTTTTCCTGCATTTCAAAAAGTTCCTTTTATGGAACAATTGGTGGCAGTGTCTAAATCACGAACTGGGAAAGCACTTAACCAAGGAGAAATTGGTTGTTTATTGGGGCACCGAAAAATTTGGCGTTTAATTGCCAAACATACTGCAACTCCCAATCAGCATTTTTTAGTGCTAGAATCGGATAGTAAAATCATTTATAATGATGATTTTAAAAGGGCATTTATTGAAATCAACAATGCGAATAATAGCCATGACTATGATTTATTTTTTTGGGGTGCCTGGAATGGGAATACCAGAATAAAAAAATCTACCCAATCAAAAATTCTTAACAAGTTCAATATTGGAGAACCATTAATAAAATCGGTATATGGCACTTATGGCTATTCTATAACTCCTATAGCCGCAAAAGTTTTATTAAAACAAACGGCTAAAATTAGCTACCCCGTCGATTATTTTAAATTTCATTTAAAAAATAACAATATTCGTATAGGGGCCATTCGGCCTGCGATGATTGATACTTGGAAAACAACCCCTAGCAATATCGTTGTCGAGAATAACTGGGTGAACATAAAAAGATGGATAATCATCCGCATTTTCGACTTTCGTAATATGATTATTGCTTACTTTTGTTAACTATGGAGCCAAACTACAAACCTTCAATTGTTGCAGTTACTT
>CAIYSA010000266.1 GCA_903928655.1 uncultured Bacteroidota bacterium | reverse complement strand
TATTTCAAATGTACAACAAAATTATTTACCTTGGTAATTAAATTAACTGTTTTTAACGGAAAATTAATACGCTAATATGTTAACATTTAACAATTCAATCTAATAGAAGTATAAAGAACTGATTTATACTAAAAAGTCTGTTATTGGTTTCCATTTATTAAAGGTAAATTAAAAGAGCCTACAATGGATTTTGTAAAAATATTTCCGTTCGCATCAAACATTCCAACTTCACCCTTAATAGTCCCTTTTATTACTTTGTTTACTATGTCATGTTTTGTTATTTCAAGCTTACAATTTCCTAAATAACTAGCGTATTGTTTTCCATCTAACATAAGAGCTATTGCGTTTTTTGCCCCTGAATTTAAATCACACGTTACAACACCAGGTGCATGAATATCAGTGAATACTACCACCCCAAATTCGTCACTCGTAGAAGCACTTTTAGTAATTGAAATAGTTGTGGAGTATGTAATTTGATTTTCACCTTGCGTAATAAAAATTGCTGCTGGAGAATCTGCTTTATAGGTGCCCGACCAAGTGTAGTTTTTATTATCTATTACGAAATCATACGTATAAGTGTTATTAGAACTAGCGTTAGTTGTATTATCCTCTTTTTTACAGGAAGTAAAAATTAAACAAATTAATGCTATGGATACGATCAATGTTTTTTTCATAAGTATTTTATATTTTAATTTGTAAATAGACTTTAAGCTCAAACACACAATTGTTTAACATCTGCAATTACCCCCTAAACGTAAGATATTTAATCAGAGGGTAATGCAGATATTATTGAGTAGTTCCCATTAAGACTTTCCTTAAATTACAATTGTGAGATTCATTTGATTAAATGTAGAATCTAAATCCAAACATAAAACCAAAAACACTTCCTAAAGATTTTTCCGATCCTTCGGAGCTAAAAGAAGACATTAAACTATTAAAATAATTTGGTGAGTTACCGATATTAGCTTCAAAAAAAGTACTATAAGCACCTGATTTACCATATAAAAAATCAACACCTAAATTACCGCTTTAACCTAGTTCCATGTCTTCATCATCACTAATCATCACTAATCATTCCTAAACTTGCTCCTAAATAACCTCTCGTAGAAAATTGAAAAAACAAAGAAGATCCAATTTCATTCGTTTTTCCGTAATATCTTCCACTTACACCAAAAGATCTAGGCGACTCCAGAAAAGATGGGCCATAATAAGCCCCAACATTGACTTTTTTCAGGAAGGTGTATCCAACTTCAGCTCGTAACCAATGGTATATTGGCGATGTGGCGGCATTTGAAGAAATAAACTGTCAAGCTGCCACCAAAGTTTGATAGAAGCACAACTGTTTAATTTACCACTGCACCCGCCATATCCGCCAATTTGCTGTTATGGGTTGGGTTTAATATTTAATTATTGTAAAGCAACCTGGGTTCCCCATTATTACTGCATTTCCTTTTAACTTTTCACAGGTATGCACAGCTTTATTTACCCAACCCTTTCTAATCTTTTTATCGTAAGTCGTGAATGGAAAAAAAATTAATGGTTCCCATCTGTTCTGATATGATACAGTATACGGTTTAGGAACATCCTTTTCACTCCAATATATTTCCACCTTTGAAGGTTTTTTCTTTGCTGTATTTTTTTCAATGAATTTGTTATTAAGTTCTACTGCATTAAAACTTGAAACACAACTGCTAAGCACGAAAATTGAAAAAAAAATAGTTGAACAAAGAAATAGTAATTTTTTCATTTTTATTTGATTATAATTTTAGCTCCTACTCTTATGGATTTTCGGAATACTCCCTATTTTTATGTGGTTTACTTGACTCCACTTTTTTTGTATGTCACGTTGGGTGGTCAGCCCTTTGGCTTTCGCTAACCGTCTTTATTTTTTATTTTTTCAACTTCCCATAATAATGAAGTCCCAGTTCCTAAACTAAAATTTATTCCTTCTTGCGCATAGATATTGCTAGCTAAAGAAATTGATAATACAAGCATTAAGCTTTTCTAAAAGTTTTTAAATTTTTCATAACATTTTTTTCTTTCCATTCTGTCTCTAATGGAAGGTTTATATACTAATTGTACCGTTGAGACAGTTTAAACGGTATTTTTTAATAAATTATGATTTAATCTTTTGTACAACGTACAGATAAACAAGCTTTTTTTTCTATGCTTCGTCTTTTGATATCATTTTTGTTATAGTTAAGTTC
>CAIYSA010000265.1 GCA_903928655.1 uncultured Bacteroidota bacterium | reverse complement strand
TAATTTCATTTTTTTTTGAATTATCTTTTATTGTGTGATTTAATAAATCTTCTATTAAATAACCAAATGCCCTTACATCTAGCCTTTCAAAATATGAAGCATGTTTATCAAGTAAATTATAACAAGTTGCTGCTCCAAAATCTCCAAAAATAGTATTTGAATTACCGTCAATTAAAATGTTATGAGCATATAAATCTCCATGAATAATGCCTCTCGAATGCAAATGATAGCTTGCATTAGCAATAGATTTTGAAATTTTTAAAATGGAATTTAAGCTGAAAAAAGTGCCAGTTTTAAAAGTATCTCTAGTGCAAGTTTCATAACTAGGAGGGCCTCCCAAGTTTTTAAATGTTGATGGGATTAATTCAAATATTAAGCCCTTTTTTTGTGCAGGATGATTTTTTATGATGCCAATTACATTCACAAGGTTTTCATGAAATCCAACAGTAAGGCAAGTATTTATTTCATCTTCAGGAAAACCATCACTCGTTACTTCTCCTTTAAAAAATTTAACAGCAACTTCTTTTATTGTTGATTTAGTATTCCATAATGCTTTCGATATTATACCGGAAGCTCCTTCTCCTAATTGTTCATTAATTTTTAATTCATTCCATGATATTTCAGGAAGTATATTTATTGTTTCTATATTTTTACTACAAGGATTACCTGAAAACGCTAACCATGCTAAGTTAGGAAGAGTTAGTAACCATTCAGGAAATGTAATAATATTATTAGCTGATATTCTGAGTAATTCAAGGTTTTTGCAGTTGGCCATTTCCACGGGCAATTCTTTAATTTTATTTCCTGCAAATGCTACTTTTTGTAATTTAAAACAGTTGCCTATACTTTTTGGTATTTGTTCAATTTTATTATTGGTTAAGATAAGCCATTGTAAGTCTATTGGAAATGAGCTTTCTGGAATGTGTTTGATTTTATTAGATTTAAAACCAATCATTGTTAATTTCGGACATTTAGAAAGTACATTTGGAAATTCAGTAAAATCGTTATCAGAAAAAAAAGCGATTTTTAATTTTTTAAATTCACCGAAGTTATCCGGTAAATGTGATAATTGATTGTTTGATAAATCAAGAATTTCTAATGTTTCAACTAAATCAAATATTTCTTTTGGAAATGCCGTAAGATTGCATGAAAGTTTAAGAGTTTTTGATTGGCTCAATTCTCCGGAAAGAAGCTGTTGCAGTGTATGCATTTAAATAATACTATATAATAATCGTCCTACAATAAAGTAAATTGAGATACCAATAATATCATTAAGTGTGGTTACAAATGGACCTGTTGCAAGTGCTGGATTAATTTTAAAACGATTCATCATTAAGGGTACAAAGGTTCCTAAAAAGGATGCACATAAAATCACAGTAATTAGGGCCAAGCTTACAGTAGCCGCAAGTGCCCATGATTCACTAATTAATAAATTATAACCTAAAATTAAAACAGAACATATTAAACCGTTGATTAAACCAACGCCTAACTCTTTTAATAATTTTGGTGCAATTCTATCAGTAATCAAAGTATTATTAGCTAATCCTTGAACAATAATAGCTGAGGATTGAACTCCTACATTTCCACCCATTGCTCCAATTAGCGGAATAAAAAATGCCATTTCTGGTCGAAGTAGAATTTGATCTTCATAACTTCCAATAATTCGTGAACCAACAATGCCGCCGCACATTCCAACTAATAACCATGGAATACGAGCCCTTGATAATCGCCAAGTACTATCATTACTATCAACATCATCAGTAATACCACTCATTCGCTGAATATCTTTTTCAGCTTCTTCTCTCATCACATCAACTACGTCGTCAATAGTAATTCTTCCTACAAGCCTTCCTAATTGATCTACAACAGGTAAAACAACTAAATCGTATTTTTGAATAAGTTCAGCAACTTCTTCACTTGAAGAAGATGTTTTACAAGAAATAATATCTGCATCAAAAATTTCTTCAACCTTAGCAAGAGGGTGAGAAATTATTAATTTTTTTAACGATAACATTCCAATAAGCTTATCGTTCATATCAACTACATAAACAGCATACATTGTTTCAACTGTATCTGTTTGCCTTCTTATTTCATCAATACAAGCAGCAACTGTTTCATGAGCATAAACACTTATTAATTCTTTTGCCATTAAAGAACCAGCAGTGCCTTCGTCGTAACTCATTAAATCAGCAATATCGCTAGCTTGGTCAATATCCTCTATTTGAGATAATACTTCGTTTTGAATTTCTTGAGGTAATTCATTAATAACATCGGCAGCATCATCGGAGTCCATGTTATCCAATTGCTCGGCGATTTCTTTAGTAGAAAAAGTGGCTAAAATTGCTTCTCGTTTATCTTCTTCTAATTCGAGTAGAACATTAGCTTTTAAGTCTTCTTCAATTAAATTATATAGATAAATAGACTCTTCCAAGTCTAGTCTATTTAATATTGATGCAATATCAACTTCGTACAACTCTATAAGTTGGGCAGTTAAAATTGCATTATCTTGTTTTGATATTGCTTCTTTTAGCTTTTCTAAGTATTCTAAGCTTAGTTCAAATTGCATAAACCTAATTTTAATTTTCTAAAGGTATGGTTTTATGTTATAAAATGGTTAATCCACTATTTTTAAATAAATAATTTTTTCTTATGATTTGCTTAGTTTTTGCTTCAATAAAGAATTTAAAAAGATAGCAAATAAAATTATTCCAAATCCTACATAAAAAGTGATAGATAAATCTTTATTTTCATGAAACAATAAACTTGCTAAAATAATACCATAAACGCCTTCAAGGTTTACTGTTAAGTTTATTGTATAAGGACTAATATATTTCATTAAATTAACACTTGCTATAAATGGATAAACTGTGCAAACTCCTGCTAATATGGTAAGTAGAAGGATATCTTGATTTGAAATGCTGAAAAAGACAACTGAGAAATTTCCGTTAAATAATAAATAAATACTTAAACCTATAAGTGCAGCTAATAATTCAATAAAAGACAATACCGGTGATGTAATTTGGTTTTTTTGGTCTTGAATTAAAACACCATTTAAAACACTAAAAACAGCTGAAGTAAAGGCTGCAAAAACTCCTAATAAAATCCCCAATCCAAACTGCATTTCAACTGAAAATATGAGGCAAATTGCCCCAATTATTATTAATCCAATAAATAATTCATACCAAACAAATTTTCGTTTATAAATTAATGGTTCCACAATAGCAGTAAATAATGTTCCTGTACTAAATGCAGCCATCGTAACAGAAACATTTGATGCCTTTATTGCACCATAAAAACAGAGCCAATGAATACATATGATTATTCCAACCCCACTTAATTGTAATATTTTTTTTAGTGAAATTAATAAATTGGCTTTAATATATATTAAGTAAAATGCCATTAAAAATATAGTAATTGCTATCCTAAACCAAACTAATTGTAGGGCGTCAGTAGATATACCTTTGCCTAAAATGGGTGACCATCCCCAGATAAAAACTATGAAATGTAAAAGTAGATGATGTTTACTTATTTTTTTTAGCACTGTTAAAAGTAATATTTTTTCATATAAC
>CAIYSA010000264.1 GCA_903928655.1 uncultured Bacteroidota bacterium | reverse complement strand
TGAATAATTCATAAAATCTCACAATAAAAGCTAAAAAAATGTTATTTTAGGCGAATAAAAAAATTATAAAATCATATTTATGGAACAAGCTACGATACAAAAGGGACACCCAAAAGGACTTTATCTTTTATTTTTCACTGAAATGTGGGAACGTTTTTCTTATTACGGAATGCGTGCGATTTTCACCTTATTTATGGCAAATGCCTTACTTTTTGATAAATCTTTATCCTCAACAATTTATGGTAATTATACAGGTTTGGTTTATTTAACTCCTTTATTAGGAGGATATATTGCTGATAAATATTGGGGAAACAGAAGGTCTATTTTAGTTGGAGGAATTTTAATGGCAATTGGACAATTTTTTATGTTTATGTCAGCTTCTTTTTACAGTAATAGTTCATTAGCGGCTACATTTATGTTTACAGGCTTAGGATTCCTTATTTTTGGAAATGGTTTTTTTAAACCAAATATCTCAACATTAGTTGGCCAATTATATACCGCTGATGATAAACGCGTAGATTCAGCTTTTACAATTTTTTATATGGGTATAAATTTAGGTGCATTTTTCGCACCTTTAGTTTGTGGTACATTAGGTGAAGTATATGTAAATGGTGTTATTAATCCAGCTTCATTCAAATGGGGTTTCTTGGCTGCTTGTATCGGTATGATTGTTAGTACAATTTCTTTTGAATTATTAAAAGGTAAATACTTAGTTTCTCCAACAGGAGATGCAATAGGTGTAAAACCAAAGCAAGCTAATATTGAAGGTAGTACTCCAAAAGCGAAATCTGATCCTAAGCAAATTGCTTTTTGGATTGCTTTGGCTTTATCTTTATTTGTTATTTTTAAAGGATTTGCAGGATTTGACACAATTGGTGCTTTTATTTATTCTGCTTGCATCGTTGCCCCAGCAACTATTATTACAGATAAAAGCTTAACTAAATCTGAAAAAGATAGAATTTGGGTGATTTTTATTATTGCATTTTTTGTTATTTTCTTTTGGTCAGCATTTGAGCAGGCTGGAGCTTCCTTAACTTTCTTTGCTCAAGAGCAAACTAACCGTATGATTGGCACGTTTGAAGTTAAATCAAGTTATTTTCAAAGTATAAATGCCGTAGCTATTGTTATTTTTGCCCCATTATTTGCCATTTTATGGACAACTTTAGGTAAAAAGAATCGTGAACCAGCTTCTCCAATCAAGCAAGCTATTGGATTATTTTTATTATCAATGGGTTATTTAATTATTGCAATTGGCGTTAAAGATTTAAATCCAAGTGTTAAAGTAAGTATGATGTGGTTAGTTACTTTATACACAGTTCATACTTTTGGTGAGTTATGTTTATCTCCAATTGGTTTATCAATGGTTGTAAAGCTAGCACCAGTTCGTTTTGCTTCATTATTAATGGGAGTTTGGTTTTTGTCAACAGCAACAGCTAATAAATTTGCAGGAGATTTAAGTGCTTTATACCCCGAAGAAGTTAAATTGGAAAAAAGTGTAACAGCATCTCAATTTATATTTAACACTACTGATTCTTTAGCTGATAAAAATGTAGCAATTGATAGTCTTTTTGTAACTAAATTAGCAGCAATGCATCCTCACACCATTATGAAGGTAAGTTTAGATACTGATGATGATGCTATCGCTCCAGATCCATCTTTTGCAGATAAATTTTTAACTAATTTGTTAGGAGCTAAAAAAAGCGGCAAAAAAGATTCATTAATTGCATTATCTCCAATAAAAACAAGCGAAGATTCTGTTTCAATGTTTCAGATGAAGCAGATTGTTGCTGCTGACGCAAAATTTGCATACGCCAAGTTTTTTAACGAAGATGGTACTAAATTATATGTTTTAAAAAGCACTAAATCATTAGAGATATGGAATCTAAAGCCTGAAAAACCATCTTTTGTTGGAATTCAAATTAGTAGTCTTTATCATTTTTTTATGATATTTGTTATTATGGCTGGTGGAGCTTCAATTATTTTATTCTTTTTAAGTAAGAAATTACTTAAGATGATGGATGGAGTA
>CAIYSA010000263.1 GCA_903928655.1 uncultured Bacteroidota bacterium | reverse complement strand
TTATAAAAATTAAAATATATGTTGAATTTAATAACAGGATTAGTCGTTGATATTTTCTTTGGCAGATCTATTGCTAAGGCTGGAAATGCTTTAGCAAAAGATCCGGTATATGTTAAAGCTGTTAAAGAATTAGCAGTAATTGAGAAAGAACTCGAAAAGCTTTCAATTGCTTATGACAAAGCAGAAAAAGCGGAAGACAACACTTATTTTATTTATTATGGCATAGATTTATCTGAGTTAGATGATGCGTCAAAATATCATGAAATGCAATTAATTAAAAGGAAACTTGGTAAATATAAAAATTTAAAACCTTTAGATAAAAAGCAGCAAGAGCTTAACAGGCAATTAATAGAAAAACGAGAGAGGATCGAAACAGAAGCTATCGAATCACAAAAAATAGCTATGATTAAAGCGCACTTAAAATCAGAGCAAAAAAGTAAAATAAGAAATATAATAATAAGCCTAATCGTGACTTTTTTTGGTATTTATCTCTTATTTAAACATTATTTATTTTGGGGGTTTGCATTAGAGGCAGTGGGATTGTTTTTCTTTTGGAAAAATTCTACAGCAATAAAAACAGAGTTGAAGAATAAATATTGAACTAATAATTTAAATGATAAAATACAAAAAAGCGTTTCTTATTAAATTAAGAAACGCTTTTTTATTTTAGTTTATATTTCTATTGTAAATTAAATCTTAAACTAAATCCAGCGTTTGTATTTGCTGTAGGGAAAGATTGTGAGGTTTGTGGTTTGGTTCTAATCCAATCGTAAAATAAACGTAAGTTAATATTTGGTGTTAACTGATAATCTAATGATGTTTTAAGTGTAATAATATCTTGTCCACCAGTTGGCTGGCTCACAGCATCAACTATTCTTCGGGCAATGGTTAAGTTTTTTCGGTAACTTAAATCTAATTTAAAATTTAAATCACTTTCTAATGGTTTGCCTTTTATTTTAAAGGCATTAATTTTTAATTTAGGATAACGGTATCCTACACCAATAATATATTCTTGGCCTTTAGTTTCCATTATTTGCGGCCCAGTAATATTTAAGTTCACTGTTTTATCTTTTCTAATTTCAAAATTACCAAGTAAGCCTGGTTTATTAAACTTTAAATCAAATTTAATTAATGGACTAAAACTTTCGGTTATTGTAGCTCCAGATATTACATATTTTGGGTTAAAGTTGGATGTTTGTCCGTAAGCCGTATTTTGCACTGGTACTCTTGTGCCGGCACCTTCAACATATAATAAATTGTTTGCATAGCCGCCCAAAGTGTAAGTAGATCTATACGCATGACGAACTGTAATCGATTGAAACATTTTTTTAAAGAATTTCAATTTTCCTAAACCATCCCAACTTACATTCCAGTTTGGTAAAGGTATTTGTTTAAACATTTTTTCAGTACCAACTCCTTTTAGTTTTCCGCCAGTATATGTTTGGTAAAAAGCTCCCAATAATACGTCTTGTTGCGTAGTACTGTATCCATCATAATATACACCACTTCCTGGTGCAGTTAATTCCTTTAAAGATTTATCATTACTATAAGCTAATTCTTTAGCTATATCTTGTCTTACAGCCATAAACTCATCAAACAAAACGGAAGTTCCATCTTTTACACTTGATTTATCTTTAAATGATTTTCCTAAAGTAAAAACACTGATGCTGTAATTTCCTGTTTGCGTTTGTGTGCCTTTTACAAAATCGTTGAAAGTTGATGACGTTTGCACGGTATCATATCTAACAAATAAGGATTGATTATCTGATTGGGTTTTATTACCATTTAGTTCAATTTTTAAACTTCCGTGAGGCTCAATTGTAGCCCGATAGGTGATGTTATTTGTTTTAGTAGTTGTATATGGTAAACTAGAATTTGGATTTTTAACTAACCAACCGTTATTGATGGCGTTTCTTAAAATACTATCATTGGAACCATTAATAAATCCAAACCCTGGAGCCATTCCACTTTCGTTATCTAAGCCAAGTACATGTGAGTTTGGTTTAAATCCTGGTAAAGCAGTTCCATTTCCTTCCTGATAGGTTAATGATATTGTTTTTATCATCATTAAACCGCGTGCTAAAAATTCACCAATATCTTTAAAACTATTAACAGCAGCTTTAGCCGAATCTTTTGAATCATTCTTCATCGAAACCCCATTTGGTTTAGCATTTGATTTTGGAGCACTTCCAGTATTCAATTTCTTAAAATAGGGTATTTTATTATAGAACGTGGTCATGTTTAACGATGAGGTTAAACTTTTAGTATTAGTGTTTTGTATGGTATTTCCAATAGCTTCTTGTGCAAATGGTCTACGAGACCAAGTATAGGTTGAACTATAACGTACATTAGCTGTTACAAAATCAAAAATCGGAATTTTATTAATTGGAATTTGGTAATTAATATTGGATTGGTGGCGGTAACTTGTTGTGGTTCCTAAAGCCAAAATATTTTCTTTAATTGTATCTCTTTTTTCTTTAGTGTCAATTTTATCATAAGGCTCAAGTATTCTACCATCATTATTAGCTGTAAAATCAAACTTTAGGTTTTTTGTAAAATTCCATTGGAAATCGTAATTACGAGCCATGGTAAATGTTTTATTGTATTGTGTTTTAGTAAGGTTTAAATCACTTCCGCTATAAAAACTTGTAATATCTCGGTTTAATAATTCGCTATAAGAACGGTTAATATCTGTATTAAAACCTAAACGACTTGGTAATGGTGTTACGTTAAAATCTTTAACTAATGCAAACCATTTGTTATTAAGTAATTTTGATTTTGTTTTCTTAAAGGGTGTCCAAGCTTTGGCAACAATTGCATAATTGTAAGCTAATAAGCCTTTGTAGGTTTTTATAATACTGTGTTCAATATTTACATTTCTGCGGTATATTTCGTTATAGGCATAGGTTATTGAAAAGTTTTTTATATCCCAAGGCATTGCTTTTGCGCCTTCTTTTTTAAATCCAGAAATATTTACATTTGAAAAATTATATCCTTTTCTAATTGTATAATCTTGAGCATTTTTTTTAATTTGTTTTGCTTGTTCTACTGGTATATTAGGATTATCAATTTTAATATCTGGGTCGTAAGGATTAAATTGAGGTGTAATATAAGTTTGCCCATAAGCATAATAAAAAGGTAAGTTCACTTTCCATTTATTTGGAAAAAATTTACCTAATTGAAATGTACTCGTTGCATCCCATTGGAAGTTAGTTTCGCGGCTACGTTCACTAATTTTTTTCTCAATACTACCAAAGTATGGTGTGCTGTAAGTAGATGCAAGTGCTACTTGACCTAAATCTGCTAACTTAGCCTGAACTCTGCCTGTTGCAGCCCAACCACCTTTATTCGAGAAATCAGTTAAACGTAATTCGTTTACCCACACTTCCACACATTTTGGCAAAGATCCATTATCTTTAGGATTTCGAATACCAATCATTATACTTTTTAGAGTCGCTAAATTTGGATTTCCAACAACTGTTATTTTATTATTTCCATCTGGCACGGTAAAAGGTTTTTGCATGGCCAATAAATCATTACCAACGGCTGTATTTCTTTGCGATTTAGCTCCAGTTATGGCATCAAAATCAATTATAAATTCATTATCATTTGGCCAAACTGTAGTTTGATCATTTGCATTATTTCCATCGTAAACACCAGGAGCAGTTAAATTAACGGGTATTTCATATTCGTAATAATTGTTATTATAATCAGATCCAATTCTTACAAAAACAGAAACGTCACCATTATTTAAAGGTTCATTATTTAACTTTTCAGCATGCATGTAAAGTTTCATTTTTTTAAATGAACGCACATCTAAATCAGTTGCTTTTACGATAGCGCGGCTATCTCCATCTTTTAAATTACATGCTCTTAAGGATAAAGCTTGTTCATTTAATAAAACTAAATTAGTTGATTGTATATTTTGCTGTTGGCTAATTGTAGGAGGAATAACATAATTTACTGGAGTTTTACCACCATTTTCTTGTAAACTAACTGCCGATACATCAAAACTTGTTGTGTTATCATCATTTGCAATATATTCTCCTGGTTTTTGTAAGTCAAAAGCATAGCGTCTCCAATCACTTCGCACTAATTCCATGCGAGCTAAACGGCAAATAACGGGTTTATCAAAACCTTTCATAAATACACGCATAAAACGGATAGAATTGAAACCTTCAATTGAACCATAAGCACCTTCAAATTGAGTAACAGGAATTTTAAATTGATACCAGTTTACTGCTTTTTGCACACCACCAATATCAGCCGTTCCTTGTAATACGTTTACAATAAAGTTATTACCAACATTAGTAGGAGTTAGGTCGCTTGCCGAAATTTTAATTTTATATTGATAGTAGTTTTCAGATTCGTTTAATGTATAATCTCGGTTTACATCTTCAATATTTGGGTTATTAGATGCTGCACTTGGTATTCCAGCATCAGGGTATTGTGATTCAGTTGGTGAGTTACCTTCTGGGTTATTATATTTTTTATAACGTTTTAATGTATTTCCATCAGCAACACTTAATCCATCATAATCACTCCCTCTAAAAAAGTGGTATTTATCAGAACTAGGGTCATTATTAATCGTTTCTGCTGTTATAGAACTTGAATAGGCACTCAAGGCACTAACAAATGGTGCAAATTTTATTTTCTCGTCATCATTAGTTAATCCATCATAACCAGCATCTTGATAAGGACGATCAGCTGCATTGGTAGTAAATGCATTAATAATAGGTGCTATTAATGGCGATACACCAATATTGGAGGCTATAATTGGCAAACTTGCACTGGCTCCACTTGGTGCACCTGGTAAACCATTTTCGTAACATAGTTTTCCGTCTTTAACAATATCTTCACTTATATTTCCTAAGTTAATATACATTTCTCCATTTGGTGGATTTGCAGCATCCATATCTGGATACGTTGTACTATTATAATCACTGTTAAATGGATCCATCATCCAAAACTGAACATATTCAACGTTTGCCGATTGAAAATCATTAGTTTCTAATCTGCGCATAATTCCACCCCAACGCGATTCAGGGTTTGCTAATTTCCCAACATTACCAGGTGTTTTATTAATACC
>CAIYSA010000262.1 GCA_903928655.1 uncultured Bacteroidota bacterium | reverse complement strand
TTTAAAATTTAACGAATATCAAATTTTAAATGATTCTGGAAAAATAAGTCATGAAGTAGCTAAACAATTAGCTGAAAAAGAATTTGAAGAATTCAGAATAACTCAAGACCAAAATTTTGTAAGTGATTTTGAAATCACAATATCTAAAACTTTAAAAAATAATGAAAAATAGTAATTTAATTTTACTGTAATTATTTGTGAAAACTGCGGGAACCTAATTTAAAGACGTTTCTTTATTGTTTTTAAAAAGAAAATTTAATACGTTGATTTATTTAATAATACTGAAATAATCTTTTTGATTAACATTATTATTTTACCAAACCTCTATTTAATAAAGAGAAACAAACCGAAAATTAAATGCAATTTTAATCGTTTATAATTATTTAAAAACGGATCATATTGTGGTGCATAGCGAACATACAGTTTTATGATTAGCGAATGTTTTTTATATTTGTAATGCTTAGCGAAAATTTAGTGGCAGGCTATCGGTAGACGCGAAACAAAATTTACCAATAAGATTATTTTATTAAATTTACTTTAAATTTAAACTATGAAAAAATATTTTGTACACAACGGCAAAGACCAAGATGGACCTTATACTATCGAAGAGTTAAAAGCAAAAGGTATTACCTCAAAGACAAATGTATGGTTTGAGGGCATTTCGACTTGGACAGAAGCACAGTTTATACCGGAATTAAAAGAATTACTTATTTCGACCCCACCTCCATTTGAAAAAAAAAGCACTATTAATCAAGCATTTGATAATGCAAAAAAAGTAATAGACAAGGACTATGTAAATGAAATTGAAAAAAAAATTCCAAATAAAATAGGAAAAAAGGTTTTTAAGTATGTTTTACTTTTTCTTGCAATATGTGGTTTAATTATGTTAGTTTTTTCCTTAAATCCAAGTGAAGAAAAAAAAGAAGAGAACAACCCCGAGTTATATCTTGAATTTTCTGATTTAAAAATTGAAAACAGAAGTTATTCTGGTTCAGGTCTTAGATGGAGGTTAACAGGTAAAGTAATCAATAAAGCAAGATTTGTTACATATAAGGACCTCAAATTTGAAGTAGAATTTTATACGAGTTCAAAAAAATCACTCGGTAAAATTGAACTTAATGACTTTCGTGAATTCATTCCAAGTGTAGATGTTGATGATAGGTATTCAAAATATTATTATATTGATATTGATATTGAGCAAGAAATACCAAGAGAAATAAATGAAAGAAACACTATTGTTAAGCTAATAGATTCGGATATTGTAGAGAAGGTAAAATCCAACCAGTAACAGCACCTAACCAAATGGCAGGATGTTGTGTTCCAAAGACAGTTTTGTGGTTAAAGAAAGTTTAGTTTTTCAAATCAAGTTTTGTGGTAAAAGTCCCGCCCTTCGGGTAGCTGCAAAACGTTGGCTGCAACCTTAAATGATAAAATAGAAAATGTAACAATTAATGAGAAAAAGAACTGAATTTAAACAGACAAGAAATCTATTTTTCTTACTAGTTTTTCTAATTTCTAATTTAAATGTTAATGCCCAAGCCGTTTGGGACAATACTTCATTTGTTCACAGGCAAAATCAACAAATTCTTAGCGGAAAAAACAAAGTTATCAAATTAGATGGCGTTAATTTGGGGGCTTGGTTAAACTGGGAGGGTTGGATGTGGGGCGGTGGTTTTATTCCTGAAAAAGAACTGTCAAACAATATGCAATCATTAACTGGAACTGATGTTTTTAATTCTTTTAGAGATTCTGTTTACAAAAACTTCATCACAAAAGCAGACATTAAAAAAATTAGCTTATTGGGGTTTAATGTTGTTCGTATTCCTTTTAATCATACAATATTGGAAGAAGACACTACCCCATTTGTATATAAAGAGTCGGGTTGGAAAATTCTTGATAGCGTTTTAAAATGGTGTGAAGATTATAATGTTTATGCTGTAGTCGATTTACACTCAGCTCCGGGAGGGGCATCTAAATTGTACACTGCTGATGCTGATCCTATTAATTTATGGGAATCTACCACAAACAAAAACAGAACCATTCAGCTCTGGAAAGCAATAGCAAGTAGATATAAAAACAGAGGGATTATTGCGGCTTATGATTTGTTAAATGAACCAAACGTAACGAATGCTAATGATTTAGTAAGTCTTTATGAAGATTTGATTGACACTATTAGAAGCGTTGATAATAATCATATGATAATGCTTGAAGGAAATAATTTCGCTCAAGAGTTTTCGATGTTCAAATCTTTACCCGATTCTAATTTATGTTTTCAGTTTCATGTTTATTCTTGGTTTAACAGCACTAATATTGCTAAAAACTTGTATGCTTATTCAAAACTATCGAATTCATTAAATATTCCATTCTGGTGCGGAGAATGGGGAGAAAATGATTTAAATCAGTTAAATGCAACCGTTAAAATTTTAAAAAGTACTGAATATAAATTTTCCGGAAATTGTTTTTGGACTTGGAAAAAAATGACTACAGCTCTGCAATTGCCTCAGCCAATTAACTTCCCTTATTTAATAGGCATAAACAATACGCTCGAATGGGATAAGGTTAGTTCATATCTAAATGATACATTATTAAATAAGCCTGGCGTTTTGGAAACGCAACAAGGTATTAACAGTTTTATTAAAAGTATTCAATTAAAGAATTGCACTCTAAACAAAACGTTGCAAGAATTATTAACCCAAAATAAAGACACGATTTACCCGATCAAATCCGCATCTATAAAAATGAAATTTCCAAGCTTTCTTTCTATTAATGGTTCCTCCTATCCTGGAATGGTTAGTATAAAAGAAAATAATAAATATGGTTTTTCAAATGGAGGATTAGCATTAACTATTCCAATATTTGCAAAATTACAACTTGGTACTTTAACTCAACCAATAAGATTAAAAAGCTTATTATTTTCGGGCTCTTCTAATGTTGGAATATTATCACCATCTTCTGGTATACCATCCAATGCTTTATATTCTAGTTTCTTGGGACTTACTTATCTCAACGTTTCAATAAAAAACAGCTACATAGCAGGCTTATATGCTTTTGAAAATGCTGATGGAAATAGATTTCTAAATGACATTCCAAACTTTGCTGGTTTATTTTTATATTCTCGTCAAAATACCAAAGGAAATACTTTTATAGCGGGCGCTGGCTTATTAGCTTTTAATGGTAATAGTTATGGTTTACCAGTATTAGGTTATATTGCTAAACTGAGTTCTAAATGGTCGCTTCTTTTCATATTACCTGTGGTAGCATCAATTAATTATCAGCCTAACCTCAACAACCGTATTAGTTTTATTTTATCACCTCAAGGTAATTATTACAAAATTAATGGTGGTGGAATTAAAATAGCTGATACCTCATTAACAGCAAAAAAAATTAATCTACAAACAGGGTCATTAAAAAGCGGACTTTCTTGGAGTAAAAAAATAAACAGTAGGTTTGAGTTGTATTTAGAAACAGGTATACTTATAGGAAATAGAATTACGGTTGCAAATAAAGATTTTACACTTAGCGAAAATTTTAATCCATCAGGCTATTTTCAAATTGGATTAAATATTACGCTTAACCCAAATCGTTTAGACAATGGCATAAAACGTTCTAATAATAATGGAAACAGCAATAAAAAAGGATTCAATCCTTCTTTGTATAATATTGAAAGGCTTTATTTAGATTAAATAGTGGATATTTATTAAGAAATAAAAAATAACGGAAAGAAAAGCAGCAGCTAACACAACCTACCAAAAATGCGGACTGACATCAAAGCATTTGCAATAAATGTCGCTCCGCGAAAGACAATCATTTTACATTGCAAATGCTTAGAAAAATTAGTATCTTTAAACAAACATTTCGGTAGACACTGTTTCAAACTGCAAACTGTGCCTGCTTGCAAGCCGTTAGCGGTCATTATATAGACGACAAATGAAAATTAAATTTATAATCATAACATTAACATTCCTTTACTTTAACGGTTTTTCACAAAACATTCATACTTCTAGAAAAGGTTCAAAATTTTTTCCAGGACATTTTGACATTTTTGTAACGGTAGACAATAAAAGTGTGAGATATGAATTGTTTAATCATTGGTATTCTTGGGCATATGCTGAGTATAGACAGTTAACAATTCCTTTAGATAGCTTAGATTTATTTAATCAAAATAACGATACCATTAATATTAAAATACATAAAGGGAAAGTAAAACTAGTGGACAAAAAATATCTGTTGAGTAGAAGAATAAGACACAGAAATTTGTGTACTTCAGTTCAGACAATGAGAAAAATCTCATTCGCCTGCAAACTTTCAAGCGAATACAAAGACATTAGACATTTCCAACTTTATGACCGAGAAGATCTTAAATTAAGCGAAGAAGAATTTAAGAGAAAAGTCATCGAAAAACTGAATGAGAAAATAAAATAACGAACCGCTAACAACACCTAACAAAAATGCTGACATTAGTATAAGTTTTTGTAAAATTTGTCCCTTCGGGGATATTTTTTATTTTGCTTTGCAAATGGCAACAAACATAGTATCTTCGTCAGTAATATTTCGGTAGAAAGTGTTTCATAAGCCGCACTGAGCAAACTTGAAAACTGTTATAATTTACGCAATCATTCAAAATGTCCAACATCGAAATAAGAAAAGTCAAATTAATAGATTTAACTAAACTTCAAGATATTGGTCGGAAAACGTTTATTGAAACTTTTTCGGAAGAAAATACTGAAGAAGATATGCGAAAATATTTAGAAGAAGAGTTTAGTAGCGATAAACTAACCATTGAATTAAATAATCAATATTCCGAATTCTATTTTGCTGAATTTGAGACCAACGTAATTGGGTACCTTAAAGTAAATTATGCACAAGCACAAACCGAAATAAAAGACAAAAATTCTCTTGAAATAGAACGCATATATGTTAGTAAAGAATATCATGGAAAAAAAATAGGACAGATTTTAGTTGATAAAGCCTTACAAATTGCTAAACAAAATACTTTAAACTATTTATGGTTGGGCGTGTGGGAGAAAAATACACGAGCCATTCATTTTTATAAAAAAAATGGTTTTGTGGAATTCGACAAACATATTTTTAAATTAGGTAACGACGAACAAATAGATATTATGATGAAACTAGAATTAAATCATAAAGGATAAAAGCAGTTTTAATACATACAATTTTAACATCTCTTACAATGGTATTCAGTTTAAATTAAATAGCTTTGACATAATTAGTAAAAAAAATATGAAAACCATTCTCATCTTGCCTATCGTACTTTTTTCATTTATTTTAATTCAGTCGTGTAATAGCAAAAAAACATCCGAAAATGATGATGCAATCATTTTAAATAAGACGGACCTATATATGGCACTCGGAGATATTGAACCAGATTATGAAAATCCAACTCCTGAGCAATATGCCAATACCAAAGGTTATTGGGAAAACGGACAATTAATTACTCATTTCGATTGCCCTGATAGTCGTTTTTTTTGCACCCATTGATATTAAATTATGGGACAAAATACCTGTGGTTAATGAAAGATTTCCAACTTATGCAGAAACTATGAAAGGAATTTCAATTCACCATTATGGCGAAAAGAAAAACGCATTGATTAAACCTTACGCCATGACTTTACCAAAATTAGCTTATTATAAAAATGCTTCTACCGGCAAAGATAATCTTGTTGTGGTGATTCAAATTGCGCAAACATCAAAAGACACTGTTGTTGGTTACCGCTATTTAACAGGCGGTGTTGGAGGTTCTGTATTTCACGATTTTCGATTCTTAACGGATGAAGAAGTAAAAAAAGAAATTTCGAAATAAGATGAACACTAAAATTTTTGAATATCCAATTACCATTCTCCAAAGTGATATTGATGAACAAGGTCATGTAAATAACATCATTTATTTAAAATGGGTTCAAGAGGCTGCAATTGCGCATTGGACAAGCGTTGCAAATACCCAAATGTTAGAAAATAATTTATGGGTTGTCAGCAGACATGAAATTGACTATTTAAAATCAGCTTATAGCGATTCAAAATTAATAGCAAAAACATGGGTTACAGATCCTCAAGGTGCAAAATCTGAACGCTACATAAACATTATGGATGCAGAAACAGAAACTATTTATGCAAAAATAAAAACAACTTGGTACTTACTTGATTCAAAAACCAAAAGGCCAAAACGGATTGATGCCGAAATTGTAAATGTATTTTCCTAAGTTCTATTATCTTTGCATGAATGAAAGTTTCTAGTATAAGCGAATTAAAAAAAGAATTACATGAGTTGCCACAAAAGCAATTGGTGGAATTGTGTTTAAGTTTAGCGAAATACAAAAAAGATAATAAAGAATTTTTAGATTATTTATTATTTCAAGCTCATGATAAACAAAGTTTTGTAGCAGCAATAAAAACAGAGATTGATGAGCATTTTGAAGAGCTTAAGTTTCAAACAAATTTATATTTCGTAAAAAAAAGCTTGCGCAAACTTTTACGCATCATTACAAAGTATTGCAAATACATTGGCGATAAAGCCTCTGCAGCCGATTTGCATATTTATTTTTGTAGTAAACTAAAAGCATCAAAAATACCATATCATAAAAGTCAGTTACTTGTTAATATGTATGAACAACAACTCAAAAAAATAAATACTTTGATTTTAGCTTTACACGAAGATTTACAACAAGACTATTTAAACGAGCTAGAACGTATTTTGTAATTTTTCTTGTTTTATTTGAGCTTTGTCTTCGGGCATGATTTTTATTTTTCTTTGGGCGTTGCCATCGGCCAGGCTTTTCGTTACAATCTTTTTTCGTTCCTCAAAAAGGATTTCCACTGCAATCCTTAACGCAAAAAAAATTATTTTATAAATCAGTTTTACGTTTCACTAATAAATAATAATTATTTTCAATAGGTAAATAACCATATTCATAACAAAAAACATAACTCTTACCAGTTTTGGTTGTAGTAATCGTCGTGTGATAATTAAAATTAAAACCTTTATCAATTAATTTTTGTTGAGAAACTTTTGCAGTTTCTTCTGGTAATAATTCTTCTATTATTTTTCTATTCTTTCGCAGAATCACATTTATACTTTTTACAAAAGCACTACTCACGCTATTTAATTTATTATTAAAAGCATTGCGACACATATCACTACAGAATTTTTTATCTGCTCTTCCATGAAATGATTCACCGCACTCCGAACATGTTCTTTTTTCCATAATACTATTAATTTAAAAATACTTTTGGTATTTCACAAACCGGAATTGGATTCATTTTATGTTTATTTGCAGCATTTCTGCTTTTAAATATTTGCATCACTATTTGCTGATGTTCATTTAATGCATAGCTTTCATTATTTTCAATATAAAGCATAGCCCATTCCAAATCATCATAAGTTGCACCAATCTGATCTTCATCAGTTCTGCCATCTGCAAATAAACCATCAGTTGGTTTAGCATTTAATAATTGCTCTATTACTCCTACTTCTTTTGCCAATGCATAAACTTGGGATTTCATTAAATCAGCAATCGGACTCAGATCCACACCGCCATCACCATACTTTGTAAAAAAACCAATTCCAAAATCTTCTATTTTATTTCCCGTTCCTGCAACTAATAATTTATAATGCCCAGCATAAGCAAATAAAGTTGTCATTCGTAAACGAGCTCTTGTATTAGCCATTGTTAAAAAATCCTGAACATCTTTATCAAATATATTTTCAATTTCTTCAAAAATGGGTGTCAAGTTAACCTCAGCATTTGAAACATTTTTAAAGTTCTGTTTCAACCAATCAATGTGAGCATTTCCTCTGTCGTATTCGTTTTTCATTTGCCTTATTGGCATATTTAAACAAATTACTTTTTTACCAGTTAATGCACAAAGGGTTGATGTTAATGCCGAATCAATTCCACCCGAGATACCAATAACAAATCCTTCTGTTTTCGAATTATCAGAATACGCTTTTAGCCAATTAACTATATGTTCAACAACTTCTTTATTTTTCATTATTTTGGTTTTCAAAAAACACAACTTATTTAATTCAATAAGATGCATTTAAAGATAAAAAAAAATCTCATCCAAATTAATGAATGAGATTTTTAAATATAAAAAAAATTGTTAGCTAAAATAAAATACCTAAGTTAATTTGTAAGCCATCGCTAAATCCACTTTGTTTTGATTTAGTTGGTGCAGTGCCAGCATTTAAATTTTCAGTAATTTTATCAACCATAATATCTGATGTAGCTTGGTATTGATTAATAAATCCACGTATATAATTTATACTAACAAAAAAAGACGTGCTTCCTGATAAATTATATTCGGCGCCTATTCCAACATTTAAAGCCAAATTTACTGGTATTAAATCACCTGTTGGTCTTAAATCTTCAATTTTAGAAGTAGAACTAGCAGCATCATATTTTCCAGTTGTAGTATTCCATGATAATAAAGCTACTTCGTCAGTTGCTCTAAATTTAGTTTGTATCGCTATATTTCCTCCAAACATTCCAAAATATTTTAAACCCGAAATATCTTTTGTCATTAATTTTAATAAAACTGGTATGGTTACATATGTTGCCTTAACAGAACGGCTTTTTAATTCGTAAAACTTATTTGTATTTGAACTTGCTGTAAAACTTGAAGCACCTAATGTAAAATCTGATTGTTTAGAATCAACATATCCATTATCTTTATTTAAAACATAACCTTGTCCGTTTTTGTAAGTTTGTTTACCACCTAAAAAATCGCCGCCAATACCTGTAACAAAAGATGCAGTTGAATTAATTCGGAATTCAGTTTGCAAACCAAAACCAAAGCCAAATTTAGCAGCACCTTTTTCAACAAGCTTAGTATCCGTACTTCTAAGCCAAGTTGGAGTTGGAACAATTCTAAGTCCAAATCTAAATTTTTTATCAGCGTCAGTATCTTGAGCGTTGAAAGAATTAACTAACAATAAACTGCTTGAAACTAAAAGTAAAATCTTTTTCATGTGTTTTTTAATTTTATAATTTAACATTGTAAATGTAATATAAATATTGAAATGAAATATATTTTAAAATTCCTTGCTCTTTTTTTACTTGTTAATTTTTTAACAAATTGTAAACACAATCCACTTGATGTAGACACAAGTAATATTAATGTACAGCCAATTATTTTTAAGCGACTCGATAAAGATTTACTTAAATTAAATCCAACTAATATTT
Organism: uncultured Bacteroidota bacterium; assembly: GCA_903928655.1. Classification (GTDB taxonomy): domain Bacteria; phylum Bacteroidota; class Bacteroidia; order B-17B0; family Aurantibacillaceae; genus UBA4416. The sequence continues at coordinate 12,757 of CAIYSA010000262.1, read as the reverse complement.
CAACCGAATCTATTGCGTTGCAAAAAAAATACTCAAGTTTTTACGGACGCTATATTTCGAGTATTATAAACAATGGCGGAAGGGTAAATGACTCGTCATACAACCAAAGTGTATTTAGTTTTATTAATGATAAAGAAATGAATCATGCTTTTAAGGATGTGCAATCTACATTTTCTGATAATGACATTGAGTTATTAGGAGAGGAATTAACAGAAGCCGTAAAAAGATATAAGGCATTTTTTCAGTCACGCAAAACGCCAAAGCAATTCGTAACTTTTATGAGTGGTTTTAATTACAATGTTGTTTATGTTGATTCAACAATTGGTGTTGGTTTAGAAATGTATTTAGGAGAAAATAATGAATTTTATAATATGTTACAGTTCCCTAAATTCAGAACAAGAACTATGAATAAAGACCATCTATTATCCGATATTGTTAGAGGATGGATGATTAGCGAGTTTGATAATTCAGATCCTGTTGCAAATAATTTACTCAATCACATGATTTTTTACGGAAAAATATTTTATGTATGTGATGGCTTGCTTCCAAATACAAACGATTCATTAAAATTTGGTTATACAACAAAACAATTAAACACCTGCAAAGAAAATGAAAAAAACTATTGGGGATTTTTTGTAAAGGATAATAAATTATTTGATAATGATTTGAAAATTGTTTCAGAGTTCACAACTGATGGCCCTTTTACAAGAGCAATTAGTAAAGATTGCCCGCCACGTATTGCTATGTGGCTAGGTAGGCAAATAGTAAAATCATACATGGAACATAATGAAAAGGTGACATTAAATGATTTAATGAACGAGAAAGATTCTCAAAAAATATTATCGAAATCAAAATATAAACCATAGCATTAAAATTGGTAGCAAAATATAAATGAATCCTCAGCAGCAACAAATACAAAGGAATTCGGAAATATTAAGAAAATATATTCCGCATTTTGCAGTTGATATTATTGCAATTTGGATTATTGAACTCGACATTAAATTACGAATTACAAAAGAAAGAAGTACAAAATTAGGTGATTATATGCCGCCACATAATGGACTAAATCATACTATAACAATAAATCATAACCTCAACGAATATTCTTTTTTTGTGACGCTTATTCATGAAATTGCACATCTTAAAACTTTTAATCAATACCGAAATTCGGTTTCTCCACATGGAGCCGAATGGAAATTTTCTTTTAAATTATTAATGAATCCATTTTTAACTACCGAAAATTTACCATTGGATGTTTTATATGCACTTCGAAAATACATGAGTAACCCAGCAGCATCTAGTTGCAGCGACTTAACTTTGATGCGCACTTTAAAATTATATGATCAACAGAGCGAAACTAATCCTTGTATTTTATTAGAACATTTACCTCAAGGAACTCATTTTTTATACGATGGTTCCCGAATATTTGAAAAGGGAGACAAGCTTCGAAAAAGATTCCGTTGCAGAGAAATTAGCTCAGGAAATATTTATTTATTTAGTCCTTTGGCAGAAGTTGAGATTTTTGAAAAAAATAGTTGAAACTAAAAAAGCCTTTCATTCAGGTTCTCCGAATGAAAGGCTTCTTATTATTTTTAAATTTTAATTAGCTTTTTTTACTTAGCATAATAAAATCATTTACAACAATATTTACAACATAGCGTTTTACGCCATCCTTATCTATATAGTTGTTGTTTTGTAATTTACCATCAATTGCAATCTCCATTCCTTTTTCAAAATATTTTTCGGCAATTTCAGCTTGTACTCCCCAAGCAGTTAAATTATGCCAGGTAGTTTCGGTTACCTTTTCGCCTTTTTTATTTTTATGAGTTTCGTTAGTTGCAATAACTAATTTTGCCACTTTTTTTCCACCTTCTAATGTTTTTATTTCGGGTGCAGTTCCTAAATTACCAATTAATTGTACTCGGTTTCTTAATGTATTCATCATGTTTTTTTTGTTTTAAATTATTATACGTTTCTATTTAATTAAGTTTTGCTGAATGTTTGAAGCGCTTCAATATTTCAACGACACAAAGGTAAATCGCACTTCAAAAAAGATTCGGTTATTAAATAGTTATAGTCGGATATAAACGTTTTTAATCGTTTAAATTCGGCTAAATATTTGAATATTAATGAAATATACCAATTTCGATTATTTATTTACAGAATCTTAATTTTACAATATTGTTAAAATTTAGCATTAATCGTCAGAAATTAAACATTAATCGTTAAAAATTAAACTTTAATCGTTAGATTTAGCGAAAAAATATTTTCGGATAGCTAACAATAAATTAACATTTAAAGTAATTAATAGATTTTTAATCAGCCATAAAATGAAAAATAAAATTCTTGCATTTATAATTATTTGTTTTATAAGTTTTAAAATGCATTCAGGTACTCATTTTTCAAAAACTAAATATCCATCTCCTATTGTTGATTCTGCAGAAGTAATATTAGGATTAACAGAATTTACCGAAATAAATTACATAAAAATATCTGCTGCAATAAAGGCTATGCCTGGAGTAAATTATACTGCTTATTGTGGAAATCACTCAGTATTTTTATTTTATATAGATAAAACAATTTATGCAACCAAAGAACTTTTTTATAACGATTTTATAAAGCAATATGACTTTCAAAATATTACTTCATTAAAAGATGGAACTATAAAAGACATACTAAATTATTGTTCGTTTGTTAATAATACAGATGCAGCAGCTTATAAATTAACTCAATAAATTATGAAAAAAATTAACTTTATTTTTTGTTTAGCATTTATTAGTAAAAGTATATTTTCACAAATAGGCTATAACTTCACTTCAGTTGGTGGAGCTTTTGTATTAAATGCAACGCCAACAAATATAATTAATTCAGCTATTGATGATGGTGTATCTGCAGCTACCAATATTGGTTTTACATTTCAATATGGTTGCGTTAATTATACTCAATTTAAAGCCTCATCAAATGGTTGGCTTACTTTTAACACGGCCGTAACTGGTTCTAATCTAACAAATAATTTAACAGCATCTACCGACAGGCCAATTATTGCTCCGCTTTGGGATGATTTAGCAACTGGTTCGGCAGGAAATGTAAATTATAAACTTACAGGTGTTGTAGGAGCTCGTATATTAACAATTGAATGGAAGCAAATGGAATGGGGGTTTTCCGCTGCAACATGGGGTTTGTCTTTTCAAGTAAAATTATACGAAACAACTAACAGAATAGAATTTGTTTATACCGGAAATGGAGCAACATCAACTACAAACTTGGTTAGTCCTAACGCATCAATTGGATTAGGCGGTTCAACCTTAGGAGATTATTATTCATTAAACGGAACTGGTGCAGCGCCAATTGCATCCAAAGTTTTGGAAACAACAAATTTATCGACAAAGCCAGCCAATGGACAAATATATAGATGGGATCCAATTATTTGTTCTGGTTCACCAATTGCAGGGATAGCAAATGCTAGTCCAACATATAGCTGTGGCGCATTAACCACAACTTTATCTGTTACGGGTCAATCATCCGCTTGTGGTCTTTTATATCAATGGCAATCATCAACCGCACCTGGTGGCCCATTTGTAAATTTTGGTGGCACTTCTTCAAGCTTCACCACAACAGGTTCAGTTCCTGCAGCTTCTGTTAAATATTTTCGTTGTGTTGTTATATGTGGTGTATCATCAAGCACAACATCAATAGTATCTGCTACAGCAGCAGCAGCGGTGGTTTGTACCTGTAACCAATTAATTACATTACCATATACTGCGGCAGGCCAAACTACTTGCGGACAAGGAAATGATATTACATCGGCTAATGTTACTTCCATTTGTGGAAGCGGAAGTTATTATGGAGGCGAAGATGTTGTTTATTCCTTTGTGCCAACAATTAGCGGGCAAATATCAATGTCATTAACTTCAACTGGTTCTTTTACAGGACTTATGCTTTATAATGGTTGTCCATTATCTGGTGGCACATGTGTTGGTAATAGTCAAAGTAGTACAGGTTCAAAATCTTTTTGTGCAAATGTTACAGCTGGTGTAACTTACTATTTAATTGTTGATTCATGGCCATCTCCAACATGTAATCCTTATAATATAAGTATTTCATCACCAGTACCTACTGCTATTGCTTGCAATATGGCATATGTTGCATCAACAACAACATTCAACTTTGATGTATTTACAGGAACAGCATTACCAAGCACAGACGATATATTATTTAATACAATACTACCTTTTACTTTCCCATTTTGCTATGACGGTAACCAAATTTGGGGGGGCTATGCTGCTTCTAACTCTGCACTTGTTTTTGACGCAATTCCATGTTATCCAAACATTGAGGCAGGCACTGTTGCAGCACCTGGAATTTGGACAAATTGGTCAATAACTGCTCCTGCTCCAATTTACGGAACTTCAATACCTAGAAATGCAGTATTGGGCCCTTGGCATGATATTGATCCATCTTTAGGAGGAGTTATGCAATACACTGTATTAGGAACTTCACCAAATCGTCGCTTCGTACTTTCATTCGAAAATATTCCACTTTTTTCTTGTGGTCCAAATCCAGCAACAAATTTTTCAGGTCAAATTAAACTATTTGAAACTTCAAATGCAATTGAAATACATGTAAAACAAAAAATGACCTGTTCAAGCTGGAATGCAGGAGGTGCAGTAATGGGATTACATAATTATGATGGTACTATTTACATTCCACCAGTAAATGCAACAGCACATAATGTAAATGTTGCATTAACATATACGTGGAATTTATCAAACACTGCCTATAGATTTACAACAACCTGTGCAACTGGCGGTGGAAGTTGTTCAACTTTACCTGTTGGATTAAAAAACTTTTATGCCGAACGTTTAAATAAAATAAATTATTTATACTGGGAAACAGCAACAGAATCAAATTTAAAAAATTACAGTATAGAACATTCACTTGATGGTATAAATTTTTCTGAAATCGGATCTGTTAATCCTAAAAATGAGCCAAGTAAATATACATTTGAAGATAAAAATGCAACCATAGGTATTGTTAACTATTATAGAATTTGTTCGCAGGAATTTAACGAAACGAAAAGCTATACCTTCATATATCCTTTAGCAACAGGAAATGATGAATTACTTAATGTATCCAAAATTTTTCCAAATCCAACAAATTCATCATTTAGATTTGCTTTTGATTCTAAACAAAATGGCACTGCCACAGTAATCATTAGTGACATATTTGGTAAAGTGGTAAAAACAATCCCTTACACTGTATCTGTTGGGATTACGGAACAAAAAATTGATGTAGAAGATTTAAATTCTGGGATTTATTTTATAGAAATAATTAATAGTTTTAACGAGTTAATTACAAAACAAAAATTAGTTAAACAAAATTAATCTTCCTTTATATTAATTCATAATGGGTGATACAAAATCAACACCTTTTCCCTCCAATTGATATATTTTAAGGGAATTAACTTTTAATTTTAAATTCTGTTTATTTATATTCCAGAAGAAGAACACAATATTTTTTGCTTTTGGCGGCAAATTTCCCATGGTAATACTATATTTTAAATGTTTACGATTACTTAAATCATAACCACTCCATTGCAATGGATATCTCATAAAATGAAATGCATTCCCTAATGAATCGTTAATTGCAAAAACTAACCATGTATTTGTAGGTTTTTCGATATTAATAATATCAAAATCAATTTCAGCTAAAAGTGGTTTAGATTCATAAAAAACAGTATCCGTATTATGATATACATCATTAAAATCATTATCATTTGCGTCAATAACAAGATTATTTACCTCTAAAAATTTCTTTTTAATAATTGGTTGTTTTCGTTTTAAAATTACAAAACCCCAATCAGGCTCAGTATCTATTACCGAATAATACTTATCCCAAAAAGGTTTTTCGGCAATAGTAGAAATATAATAATCAAAACACATTTGCATATTGTTAGAAGGATCGGCTGGATTTAAAATACCATTATATCTATAATTCCAATATCCGAAAAATAACTCACGCACACGATGGCCACCAATAGTAATTTGATGATCTGATTTTTTTTGCTCATTTAATAAAGTAGTATAAAAATGTTCGGGAATAGTTTCATAAACATATAAAGAATGTTTTCTGAAATTTAAATTCATTACAAAATGAATTAAAATAGAAATACAAATAGAAAATATAACATATTTGAAATATGAAAAAGATATTATATCAAAGGTAAATGATATAAATAAAACAAAAAACACATAGTAAAACAAACCTGTTCTATCTTCAGGATAATTTATTCCTAAAATTTTATGCATTATATAAAAACCTAATATTAGCACACATAAAATAATTAAAAACAGAAGTGAAAGAGATGGTTTTTTAAATTGTTTGAAGGGCTTAGCAAAATATTGCTTATTAAAATATAAATTTAAACAAATGCATAAAACAAAAAAAGACACCAAAATATATTTTAATAATACTGTAGGAGAAAATATTAATAATTTAACAAGTGTTAAAAATGTAACCTTCCAATAGCTATAACCTTCACCGTAATATAAAGCACCACTATTTTGTAAAAAAAATGAAAATGAAAGCCAATAATAAAAAACTCCGAAAAATAAAATCCAAAAAATAATTGAAAATGAATTAAACAATCTTTTATTAGCTATTTGGATAACCAAAACAATACCACAAAGCAACAATGTAATTAAAAGCAAAATAAGATTTGCGCTTATTGCTAATTGAAAAAAGAGTAACATTAATACAAAGTGTTTCTTCCTATCTAAATTGTTTATGTAATCAATCATAAATGAAATTCCAATAACTAATAACGCCATTGATAAGCCATAACCACGGCAAGCACTAAAAAAAGTAATCCAGTGAAATGAACCTAAGAATGCAATAACCAAAAAAAGTTTGGCTTCAAATTTTACCAAATATTTGGATAATTTGTAAACGCCAATAATTAAAATCAAAAAAGAAAGTGTATTTGGTAACCGCAATGCAAAAGGCGATGATCCAAATAAATGAAAACAAATATTACATAAAAAACTATTAAGAACATGGTTATTCGCGTCAACCTGCGAATAAAAAGGCATGTAATTCCCTGATTGAATAAAAAAGAAAAAGGTCGCAGCCTCATCATGATTTAAGGGCACAAAATAACTACGAAATAAAATAACAATAAATGATAAAACTGAAATAATGAAAAAGCATATTGAAAATAAATTATATTTATTTAGAATGTTATTATTCATAAAATTAATTTCAAAAAAAAACAGAATAAAATAATTACTCTGTTTTTTATTATTTCCTATTAATTACTTAAATTTATTATTGTGCTGGAGCAGGTGCAGGCGCAGTAGCAGGTACAGCACTAGCTGCCATATCTTTTGTAGTTGGGGCGTCATCATTATTATCTTCAGAACCAGCTTGTTTTGGTGATGATAATAAACTAAACACTAATAATAAAATGGCTAATGTCCAAGTTGCTTTTTCAATAAAATCTGTTCCACGACGAGCACCCATTATTTGATTAGCAGCCGAAAAGTTACTTGAAATTCCGCCTCCCTTAGAGTTTTGAACTAAAACTACTAAAATTAATAATATACATACTATGATAATGGCGATGGTTAAAACTGCTTGCATAATTTTTTTATTTATTATTTTTTAAATTTTGAATTAGGGTTGTAAAGTAAACACTTTTTTGTGGAAATTTCAAACTTAATATTTCATATGCCCTAATTGCTTTATTTGTATTTCCTTGTAAGGCATAAATTTTCGCTAAAGTTTCAGTAACCAAGTGCTCATTTTCTAATAAACTCTGCTTTGCATCAACGTTTGGCGTAAAAAACTTATTAGTTCCAAGTTTTAATCTTCCTGGATCAGATTCAATAATTTTATCAATTAATTGCCTGTTTTGACTAAAAATGGGTGATTTTTCTTCAGTTTTAACCTCATTTTGAATGGCTTTAGATGGTTTTTCTTCTGCTTTCTGATCAATTTTTTGAATTGTATGCGATTCTTTCTGAATTTTACGAAGCCAATCCGTGAATGAAACAGGCTCCGTTTTTTCAATTTTGTGAAGCTCAGGTGTTTTTAATATATCAGATTCAACAAAAGATTGAATTATTCCTCTACTTATTTCTTGTTCAATTGTTTTATTTAATTTGTCAATATCAAAATGGTTTGGTTCTGTTTCATTCTCAATTTCCTGTAAAATTTCTATCTCAGCAGGTTTTGTTTCATTATTTTTTTGCTCAATATTTATCTCCTCTAGCTTAATTATTTTATCTGTAGGAATTGTATTTACATAAACAACTTTTATTTCGTTATCCGTAGCGGTAACATTTGAAATTATTGTTTTTTCCTCAATTACATTAGTTTTCTCATTTAAGATTTCAGATTTAATTTCTTCTTCAATAATTAAAACTTTCTTTTCCGCAACTTCAATAATATCTTTTTTGTGCAACAATTCGTGCAATAAAATTCTGCTATTTGCAATTATAGCCGTTTTACGTAATTGTTTTGAATACAATAATGAATTTTGCTTTTGCAAGCCCTTTATATAAAGTAAATGAGCTGTTTCAAAAAACGGAAATTCATTAACAATTTTCTCTAATTCAACAACACTTGCGTCATCTAATAAAGAAGGGTTCTTTAAAGTATTTATAAATTGTTCTTGTAACATTACCAGTTATTAAAAGCTTTATTAAAAATATCTTCCGTTAATTGTCGATTTATTTCTATCAATAATTTATCTTCTTCAGAGGATAATGAAGATGATGTTTTATAATCTGCAAATCGGGTAAAGGCTTGTTCGAAATTTTTGGTTACATCAAATTTGTTTGTGTATTTAACATTTACTGTAATTGTTAAACGATTTAATGCAGCTTGGTCGGTACTTTGAATGGCAACTGGTGAAATATTATAATCAGTAATTGCACCTTCAAACTGTAAATCCCCATTTTGTTTCATTAAGGCTAATCTGGTTTGGGTAGAAACCATATCACGCAATTTCTCAGTGAACTTTTGGCTAATTGATGGGCTCCCTAATGTTGTGTTATTTGCAAAAAATGTAACCGAAATAGTTTTTGCTTCGATAGGAATACTTGCTCCATCTAACGAATACTTTATTTTACAACTAGTTAAACCAATTGCTAAACAAACTACTAAAAATATATGGAATCGTTTATTCAAAATATAAAAACAAATTTAATCAAAATTAGTTGGGTATTTTAAACTCTTAACATTTCTCAATAATTGCAGCGTAGCCCTGCCCTACTCCAATACACATGGTTGCCAGTGCATATTTTTTATTTTGCAAGTTTAATTCAATTGCTGCCGAATTAATAATACGTGCGCCACTCATCCCTAATGGATGACCAAGTGCAATTGCGCCTCCATTAGGATTAATTCGAGGATCGTTATCTTCTAATTTCCATTGACGAGTACAACCTAATGCTTGAGCCGCAAAGGCTTCGTTTAATTCAATAATATCAATATCATTCCAAGTTAAACCAGCTTTTTTTAATGCTGAATTTGCAGCTTCCACAGGACCTAAACCCATAATACGAGGCTCAACACCAACAACGGCGCTACTTACAATGCGTGCTAATGGTTTTAGGTTATATGTTTTTATTCCTTGTTCGCTTGCTAATAAAATAGCAGCAGCACCATCATTTAATCCTGAGGCATTTCCAGCTGTTACGGTTCCATCTTTTCTGAAAGAAGCTTTTAATTTTTGAAGCCCTTCTAATGTTGTATTTGGTTTAGCAAATTCATCAGTTTTAAAAATTAAGGCATCTCCCTTTTTCTGAGGAATTTCTAATGGCACAATTTCTTTTTCAAATCTACCAGAAGCAATTGCAATTGCAGCTTTTTGCTGGCTCCAAAATGCAAACGCATCTTGATCATTTCTGCTAATATTATTTAACTCAGCAACATTTTCTGCAGTTTCACCCATAGCATCAACACCAAATAGTTCTTTTAATTTTGGATTAATAAAACGCCAACCAAAACTTGTATCAAATAATTGTTGATCTCTTCCAAAAGCAGAACTTGCCTTACTCATTACTAAAGGTCCACGAGTCATATTTTCGACACCAGATGCAATCATTAAATCAGCATCTCCTAATTGTATATATCTTGCGGCATCAATAGTTGCAGCTAAACCCGAAGCGCATAAACGATTTATTGTTTGACCAGGAACAGTAATTGGTAATCCTGCCATTAAACTTGCCATACGCGCAACATTACGGTTATCTTCGCCAGCTTGGTTTGCACAACCCATAATTACATCAACAACTTTTGTCCAATCAACGCTTGTGTTTTTTTGCATTAATTCCTTTAAAACAAATGTTGCTAAATCGTCGGTTCTTATAGTTGATAAGGTTCCTCCAAAATTTCCGATAGCGGTTCTTACTCCATTTATAATATAAGCTTGTTGCATAATGATGAGTGTTATTTTAATAATAAGATACAAAAATATTCAATTTGTTGGCACTTACTCATTAAAAGCTATTATTTAATAAATTTTCCATTTTACACATAATAAAAAGGGTTTAATTTCGTTTCTTTGTAGTTGAAACACAATTGTTTAGTATTATCTATCTTTGAAAAAACACTTTTTATATTTAATCATAATTTTCATCACTTTTTTTACGAAAAATGGTGATTCTCAAGTTTCTGCCCCTTCTTTAAGATGTGTATCTGTAAATGTGCTAGGAAACATTGCTCTAAGCTGGGTAACACCTCCTGATCCATTGGGTTTATTTACTAGCTATGAGATTTACACATCGCCCACCGCATTTGGCATTTACTTGCCTATAGGTACAGTATCTACTTACACTCAAAATACATATTTTCATGCTACAACAAGTGGTTCAGTGCAATCACAATATTATTATTTAAAAACCATTTATAGTGGAACCACTTCTTCTTTACCATCAGATACGTTACATTCTGTATTTTTAAACTTATCAAACCCAGGCGGAAAAGCTATTTTAACTTGGAATGCAACCAGAACACCTTTATTACCATCAGCAGCAACCTCTTACACTATTGAAAGAGAAAATCCGCCCGCAAGTTGGACAACCATCTACTCTGGCACAACGCTTAATTTTAAAGATGATAGTATTTCTGTTTGTAATATTTTTTACAATTACAAGGTTACTACTTCTGATGCCTTAGGCTGCGCCTCACAATCTAATATTACTGGTGATTTATTTCATGATAATACATCCCCTGATATTCCAGTTTTAGATTCAGTAAGTGTTGATGCTACAGGCAAAGCAACTTTAGGATGGGAACCCGCTATCGCTCCAGATACTAAAGGATATCAAATTTATCAGTTTACGGCAGGTATTTGGACTCTTGCAGCAACAATAAACGGAAGATTTACTACAAACTATACAAATCCATTATCAGTAGCAAATACAATTTCTGAAAAATATTGCATACTTGCATTTGATAGCTGCGGCAATTTAGGGTTGCAAAGTATTGTAAATAACACCGACCAAAACACTATTTTTCTGCAAACTAATTACGATTTATGTTCACGAACAGCAAATTTAACTTGGAACAGTTATACGCATTTATTAAATGGTTTTTTACAGTATGATGTTTACTGCTCAATAAATGGTTCTATTCCATCTGTTATTGCAACAGTTTCCGGCTTATCTTATGCGCATCAATCTCTTAATCCAAATGACAACTATTGTTATTTTATTAGAGTAAGAAATATAGGAAATACAATTACTGCAATTTCAAATATAGAATGTGAATTAGCAAAAGCACCTTCGGGACCAAGTTATGTTTATGTAAAATCCGTAAGTGTAAATTTCAATAAACAGATAGAAGTTAGTTATACAATTGATATTTCTAACAGTTATAAGGGTGCAACAATTTTTAAATCATCAGACGGAATAACATTTAATCAAATTGGCTATCAAGCATTTTCTACTGCTACTTTGCAAACATATACTGATAGCGACGTTAAGACAACTGAAAAGAATTATTATTATAAGATTCAAATTTCTGATAGCTGCGGAAACCCAGGTAAAATAAGTAATACTTCGAAATCTATTTTATTAAAGGTTACTAATGATAATGAAAATGTTTTTTATAATTCATTATCATGGGATGATTATTCCTCATGGTTAGGAAATATAGATTCTTACAATATTTACCGCGCTGTGAATGGAATTTTTGATCCAAATCCTATTGCAAATGTGCCATTCCCAGTAAAAAATTACACTGATAACATTCAGGATTTTGTAAGCGAAAAAGGGAAATTCTCTTATTATGTTGAGGCAGTTGAAGGCCCTGGCAATACTTTAGGATTTATTGACAAAGCAAAATCTAACCAAGCTGATGCTTATGTTGAAGCTGAAATATTTGTACCAAACGCATTTGCACCAAAAGGGTTAAATAATATTTGGTTACCTGTTGCACAATTCGTTGAAAAAACTGAATACAAAGTTAGTGTATTTGACCGTTGGGGAACAAAGGTTTTTGAAACAACAAGCGATAACCAAGGTTGGGATGGAAGCCAAACTACTGACGACGTGTTTGCTTATTTTATTGAATATAAAAACTCACGTGGCGAATACATTCAGTTAAAAGGTCACTTAACTTTAGTGAGATAAGTATTACCAATCCTTTCTTAATAAGTTTCGCAATTTCTTCCTATTTTATTTGTAACCCCTTTTAACTTTAGAGTTATAAGAATGATGAAGTTTTTAATTATATTTTTAATTTACAG
>CAIYSA010000261.1 GCA_903928655.1 uncultured Bacteroidota bacterium | reverse complement strand
TTGCTTAAAAAAAAATATTAATTGAATTCAATAAATAAAATAAACGTTCTTGTTATACCAGACTTGTTTCCTAAATATAAAGGAGATGTACAAGGAATATTTGTAGTAGACTATTTAACGTCAACTTCACCTTATTGTAACAATACCGTATTGTTTGGTAGATTAACGTCTGATAAAATAGGAACAAGCATTGCTAAAAATGATGATTATGATTTGTATCGTTTTTCAATTTCTTCAAAAAAAGTCCCGTTTTATTTAAAACCATTTTATTACTTATTGTGGTTTATTAAGGGCTATCAAATTGGTAAATCATTTAAAAATATTGATATTATTCATGCACATGGAACTATTTTAAGCGGAACCTTGAGTTATTTATTGTCAAAAAAATTAAAAGTTCCGTTTATTATTACAGAACATCAAGGTCCGTTTAGCATGACATCTGAAAATTTCTGGAAAAGAAATTGGACTAAATTTATCATGCAAAAAGCAGATGCTGTATTGACAGTTAGTAAACATCTTAAAGAAGAAATTATTAAAACTGAAATTCATCCAAAACAAATTATTGTAAGTTACAATCCTGTTGATACTGATTTATTTAAATTGAAAAGTAATCAGTTTAATAAAACCATTTTATTTGTTGGAAGACTCGATAATTTTAAAGGAGCGTTAAGATGTTTAGAAGCTTTTGATAGAATGAATGAAAAGTTTTCTGATTGGAAGTTTACAATTGTTGGTGATGGAGAAGATTATCAGCCAATTTTAAGCTATTTAAATAATAAGCCATCTATTAAATCAAAAGTGAAAATAACAGGACAATTATCTAAACCTGAAATATCTTTAGAAATGCAACAATCCGATTTTTTAGTTTTTCCCAGCAAGCACGAAAGTTTTGGTTTAGTAATTACTGAAGCCTTATCAGTTGGATTACCTGTTATTGTTGGAAATACTACTGCGCCTATTGAATTTGTTGATTCAGAAAATGGATTAACGGTTCAGTTTGATGATATTGCCAAAATAACAAGTGCAATGGAAAGTATGATTTTGAATATATCAAACTACAATGCTTCTAAAATTAGGCACGAAATAATCTCAAAGTTTGGCTTTGAAAGTTTTGGAAAAAATTTAGTTAATACCTATAGGTCATTCATTAAAAAATCATAAATTGTAAGCTAATTAATTTCCTTTGTTTACAAGAATTTATGTGCGGTATTGCGGGTATTATAAATAGTGAAGGGGTTGTTCCGGCAAGTCTTCATAGTATGTCAAAAATACTGAGACATCGTGGACCTGATGATGAAGGTTTTTGTTTAATAAGTAAGTTAGAATCCAATATTTATTGCAAAGGGAATGATTCAATCAACGAATTAGTAAACTTGCCTCATATTGCTGAATCTTATCAAATTAGTTCTCATCAAATAGGATTTGTGCATCGCCGACTTTCAATTCTTGATTTAACTGCTGCGGGGCATCAGCCAATGTCATATCATGATAAAAATTATACCATTGTTTTTAATGGAGAAATTTATAATTACAAGGAAATAAAATCTGAATTATCACAAAAAGGATTTCAATTTAATTCCGATTCGGATACGGAAGTTATATTAGCAGCCTACCAAAATTGGGGAACAGATTGTGCAACACATTTTATTGGTATGTGGGCTTTTGCAATTTATGATCAATTAAAAAACCACGTTTTTTTATCACGGGACAGGTTTGGCATTAAGCCTTTGTATTATTTTCAACATAAAAAAATGTTTGTTTTTGCTTCTGAAATTAAAGCACTTTTAACTTTAGATAATGTAAAGCCTGAGGCTAATATGAATTCTGTTTTCGAATATATTTCTTTTGGAACGACAACCAATCCTTCTGCTAATTTATTTCAAAATATTAGTTCATTACAACCTGCTCACAATTTGATCATTGATACAAATACATTGGAATGCAAATCGTTTTGTTATTATAATTTAAAAGATAAAGTAGATAATTATTCATTGCCACGGGATAATGAAATTCAAAATACGTTTAAAAAAAGTTTGGAATCTTCCATTGATTTACATTTAAGAGCCGATGTGCCTATCGGTTCGACATTAAGTGGTGGCCTAGATTCGAGCACCATTGTAGCTTTAGCAGCTTTAAGAATGGAAGGTAAACCTTTCAAAACATTTACGGCTGCTTATACAGAAAAAGATATTGACGAATCTGATTTCGCTAAAAAAGCAATTTTAGGTTTTAAAAACATTGATCCTCATTTTATTTATCCAGATGCAAAAACCTATTGGAAAGATTTTGATAAATTAATTTGGCATCAGGATTTGCCAATAAATTCGACATCCATGTTTGCGCAATGGGAAGTTATGAAATTAGCAAAACAACAGCATATAAAGGTTTTACTTGATGGGCAAGGTGCCGATGAAATATTAGGTGGTTATTATAATTTTGCAGGAATTTATTTAATTGAAAAATTAAAACACTTACAAATCCCTTCGTTTATTAAAGAGCGAAAAGAACTTCAACAAAAGTTTTCTCCAAACATTAATAATACCATTGGAAAAGCAGGTTATTATTTTTTACCTGAATATTTTCAAAAAAGCATTCGTTCTAAAAAAAGAGTAGGAATGGGTTCTATTTCTGAAAAATACCAATTTGAATTAGCAAACTTACATGTTCCTGCACGTGGAGGAAAATCATTTAAAGAACAATCTTTATTGAGCGTTCAATACGGCCTACAAGATTTATTAAGGTATGAAGACCGTAATTCAATGGCCTTCTCTATTGAAAGTAGAGTCCCTTTTTTAGATCACCGTTTAGTTGAATTATCAATTGCTTTAAAAAATGATTGGAAAATACAAAACGGTTGGACAAAATATATTTTAAGAAAAACAGCTGAACCAATTTTAAATAAAGAAGTTGTTTGGAGAAAATATAAAATGGGATTCTTAACTCCTCAAAAATTATGGAAATCGCAATCGAATAATGAATTAACCCAATTTATTAATGATTCTTCAATTCCTGATTTTTTGGATAAAGCGTATTTACAAAAATTAAATAATGCTGATATAAATGATTCATCACAATTAAGTGAGTTTTGGAAATTAGTATCATTTTTAAAATGGGCAGACGTATTTAAAGTGACATTTTAAATTTATAAACGAAATTGAAACGAATAGCAATTATATCCGCCCATTATATGCCTGAAATTGGCTATCAGGAAGTGCATTTGGCAAAAGCCTATGCCCGACTTGGATATACGGTTAAGGTATTTACTTCGGCGGCTTCTATAAATTTAGGTGGAAGTATTAATCAATTAAGTTATAAAACGGGAACAACCTTTGATGCAAAATATGGTTATGAAATTCAACGTTTGCCTTCTTTGTCCTATAAATCGAAAGTATTACCTTTTAGATTGAAAAAAAATGTTGCGCTATTTAAACCTGATGTTTTAATTATATTGGGTGTTGCCAAAATTTTTCCAATGGCATTATTTAATAAAGACTTTTTTGGTAAAATGAAAATTATTTCTGTTTATGGAGATGCAAAAGAATATTTGGATCGTGGTTCATTTTCTCAAAAAGCAAAAACATTTTTGCACGAAATAGGTTATTCTGCAATTAAACATCCATTATACCGTAAAGCCATTACCTATGGTGATAAACTTATTTTAAATATTCCTGAGACTAATCAGTTGTTTCACGATTTTTTAAATGTGAAAGATAAAGTTGCCTTTGATTCTAAAAAAGTAATGCTCAATTTGGGTTATGATCCAGATGAATACTTTTTTAATAAAGAAGATCGAAATGTTATTCGAAAAGAATTGAATGTTGATTCTAATGAAATTGTAATTATTACATCAACTCGAATTAACAAACGGAAAAACATTGAACAAATTATTGAACTTATTTCGAAGCTTAATAGTATAGGCAAAAATGTGAGTTATGTGATTGTTGGTTTTTTAAATGATGATTATGAAAAAGAATTGAAATCATTCATTAGCAAGCAACCTTTTCCAAATAAGTTTAAATGTTTTCCGTTTTTAAATTCTAAGGAAATTCGGAAATTATATTGTGCTTCAGATATTGGAATTTGGCTGAAGGCTGCTATTTCAATACAAGAAGCTATGGGAACTGGTTTGCCAATAATTTTAGTAAATAAACCGAGTGTTAATCATTTAATTAACGAAGGAACCAATGGTTGGTTTTTTAATAAGGACAATTTTGAGTCTACAATAAATAAAGTTGTGGATGATTTATGTAATACTGCTTTGGACAGAGAAAATTTGGCAATTCAAAATTCGAAAGTTTTATCTTATGATACCATTGCTCAAAAAATTTTAGACACAGTTATTAGTAAATAGAAATGAAATATAAAGATTGGAAAATATGGATATCTGAATTACCATGGCATTTGAAATGGTTTGTGATTTTGGTTTTGATTAGACCAATTGTAGATAACTTTTATTATCTGAAAAATATTTCTCCTTTATTATCTCCTTTATATTTTGTTGGTATTGCAACTCCAATTTTATGCATTGTAGCTATAACTCTTTATCGAAAAAAAGATCATTCCATTTTTGATTTCCTTTTTGGTGCTTGGACGGTATTCATGTTAATTTCATTATTCTTCATGTTTATTTTTGACCCACTTTCTAAAACCTTTTTAGAGTATCTGCTTAAATTAACTATGCCAATTTATTTATTCTTTTTTTTACGATTACTCATTAGGTCGCGGAGAGATTTAGATGGTGTTTTACAAAGTTTTATTTATTCTTCTTTTTTTGTAATTACCGTTTTTTTGTTTGAAATAATCGTAAAACCAATAAAAGTTCAACAAACAAGGGGACTTGAACGGATACAAGGGACTTATGGTGATGTGATGAATTATGCTATCTATATTTCATTAGGGTTTTTAATTGTCTGTTATTTCTATCTTAGAAATAAGAAAATTGGCGATATGATAAAATCTAACAGAAGTGTAATCATCGCAACGGCTCTATCTTTGGCTTGTTTATTTAAAATTAGCCATACTGCAAGTTATGGTGTTTTTATTGTAATATTAGCCTTATTTATTTTATTCAATCTTAAAACAAATAAAACGGCAGGTATTGTTTTTATAGTAGTAGTTGGTTCTTTAGGTTATTTTTTTGGAGCCTCAACCATCGAAGAAAAAATTGCACCTTTAATTAAAACTGATTTAGCAGTTTATGAAGGCACCAAAGCAAATGAGCGTTTATTTCATGGTAGAGTAGGTCGTTGGAAAATGATGTTGGAAGAGTATTCTGAATTTCCTGTTGCTGCTCAATTATTTGGAATGCCATTAATTATTAAAGATACCTATCCTTATGTTGGTACTGGTTCGCATAATGATTTTGTTAGAATTTTATTTTTCACTGGATTTTTTGGTTTTACTGTTTATTTATTAATTCTGATTAATATTTTCAGAAGATTAAAATATTTATGCTCTAGTGATTATTTTTTAGCACTCGGTACATTTATGATTTTATTTATGTATTCTGTAAGTACTTGCCCAACTTTATATGCCCCTTTAATTTATATTTTATATAGTGTTTTATGTTACTTGGCTTTGCCTAAAGCTGTTTTATCCGAATCAAAATGAATAATAAAACAGTAATTATATTAGGAAAACTTCCACCTCCATTCATGGGGCCTTCTATTGCTACGGAAATATTATTGAAATCCGATCTTAAAAATCGATTTAATTTAGTTCACCTTGATACAAAAATAAACATCAATTTAGCTTCATTTGGTAAATGGAATTTTTGGAAAGTTATTAAAAACATTTCGGTTTACATTAAAATGATTATCCTTCTTGCTAAACATAAACCAGATTTAGTACTTATTCCAATAAGCCAAACAACAACTGGTTTTATTAAAGATTCTTTTTTTATTTTATTTGCTGCTTTTTTTAGAAAGAAAATTGTGATTCAGTTAAGAGGAAGTAATATAAATAATTGGTTATCAAAATCAACTCAATTAACAAACCAATATTTTAAATTTATTTTAAAACGTACTAACGGTGTCATTGTATTAGGACAAAATTTAAAATATTTATTTAAAGATTATTTTTCAGATGCCTCTATTTTTGTAATCCCAAATAGTGGAAATTACACAATTACAAAAACAAAAAAAGACAAGGATGCTGATGTTAAAATACTGTATTTTTCTAATTTATTAGAATCTAAAGGTGTTGAAGATGTTTTAAAAGCAATTGAAATACTTTCAAATGAACACATAACGCATACATTTTCTATCGATTTGGTCGGCGCTTGGCATAAAAATGACGTGAAGGAAAGGTGTTTATCTCTTTTAGAAAAAAGCAACTTGCCCGTTACCATTCACGCTCCAAAAGGTGGAGATGATAAGTTTAAGTTTTTATCTGAAGCTGATATTTTTGTATTTCCACCTCGTGAACCTGAAGGTCACCCTTGGGCAATTATTGAAGCAATGGCTGCTAGTTTGCCAATTATTTCAACGGATAGAGGTGCAATAATTGAATCTGTTATTGATTCAAAAAATGGTTTTATTGTGGAATCTCACAATCCGAAAATGATTGCTGATAAATTGAAATTATTAATAGAAAATACAGACCTTAGAGAGCAAATGGGAAAAGAAAGCTTTAGGCTTTACTTAGAAAATTTTACTGAAGAAAAAATGATAGAGAAATATACTTCTGTCTTTAATATATTGATAGCAAATGGAAACTGAACATATAGCAGACATCAAACAAGTTGAAGAATTTTGGAATAGTAATTTATGCGGTAAACAATTTGTTGATGCTAAATTTCCTTCCAAGGATTTTTTTAAATATTACCGTGATTTTAGATATAAGAAAACGCATCATTTAGATTCCTATATCGATTGGAAATCTGCCACTGGAAAAGATGTTTTAGAAATTGGTCTTGGTATTGGTGCGGATGCAACCCGTTGGGCTGAATTTGCAAAATCTTATACTGGAGTTGATTTAACGGCTGAAGCTGTTTATGCAACTAAATTGCATTTTGAACACCTCAATTTAAAAGGAACTATTTTACAAGGTAATGCCGAAGCCCTAGATTTACCAAACGATAAATTTGATATCGTGTATTCACATGGTGTTTTGCATCATACAACCAATACACAACAAACCTTTAATGAAGTGTTTCGTGTTTTAAAACCAAACGGACAGTTTATCGTGATGCTTTATGCCAAAGGTTCATTTAACTATTGGGTTCGAATTCAATTGTATTTCAGACTACGTTTACTTTTTGAAATTTTTAAAAACAAATTAGGTGGTTCTTCCAAAGGGAATTGGGACTTACATATTAAAAATTTTAAAAATGATGGTTGGACCTATTTATCATGGAATAATTTTCCTCATCATTGCACGGATGGTCCGGATTGTTATATTGCCAATATTTACTACCAAAGCGAAATAAAATTCATGCTTGAAAAAGCTGGATTCAAAGTTGAAAAAATGAAAAAAGGTCATTTTCCTATTGGTGGAAAATTTCCAAAACTCGAACGTTTCTTTGCTAAATACATTGGATTTCATCAATTAGTTTGGGCTAAAAAACAATAATACGATGTGCGGAATTGCAGGTTATATATCTAATGAAAAACTGAATACGGTTGAAATGCTCAATGTATTAAAGCATCGTGGTCCTGATCATCATGCTGGATATAGTGATACTTATAATTCAAAGGAAATTTTTTTAGGTCATACACGATTAAGCATTCTTGATTTGTCAAGCAATGGCAATCAACCCATGTTTAGTGATGATAAGCAAATTATCATTGTGTTTAACGGAGAAATTTACAATTTTGAAGAGCTGAAATTAAAATATTTTAAACAAGATTCTTTTCATTCAAAAACGGATACTGAAGTTGTATTAAAATTATATCAAAAATTTGGTATTGCTTTTATTAATGAATTGAACGGAGATTTTGCACTTTCTATTTATGATAAAAAGCTTAATAAAGTTTTTTTAATTAAAGATCATGTTGGTGTTAAGCCTTTGTATTATTATACAGATGGCACTAAATTTATTTTTGGTTCGGAAATAAAAACCATTTTAGCTTCTGGTATTAAGCCTTCACTGGCAGATGATGAATTATTAAATTATTTTGTTTTTAAATACACGCCTAAAAACAATACCTTATATAAAAATATATTTCGTGTTCCTCCTGCTTCTTATGTCGAGTATGATTTAAATGTAAATACATTTTCAATTCATAAATATTGGACACTCCAAAAAAATAAAGAGTATGCAAATCTTTCTTACCATGATGCTAAAGATGTGTTGCATAACTTGGTTGAGCAAAGCACAAAGAGTCGTTTAATTTCGGATGTGCCAATTGGTAATTTTTTGTCGGGCGGTTTGGATTCATCCATTATTGCTTATTTCTTTAAAAACCGAAAAGATATTTTGCACTATTGTGCTCGTAAGGCCGAAGTTGATTTAAAAAAAGAAGGAACAAGTTCCGATTATTTTTATGCCGATAAGCTTTCTAAAGAATGGGATTTAAAATTACTAAAAGCAAACATTGGAAGCGAACAGGCAAATTTAGATTTAATAAAAAAGACTTTGTATTATTCGGACGATTTAATTGCTGATGGTTCTCAAATTCCTTCGTATTTAATTACTAAAGATGCCTCACAAACATCGAAAGTGATTTTATCGGGTATGGGCGCAGATGAACTGTTTTTAGGTTATGCCGGCCACATGCTCACCTTGCTTTCAGAAAATGTGATGTCGAAAGTGCCATTTGGTTTATCAAGTGGTTTATACAAACAAGCTGCAAAAGTAAATCAAGGGAAAGGTAAATTTTTAGCCTACCGAAGATACATTCACAAAATTGGTAAGTATGGCAATTATCCTAATTATAAATTTGGTATTTTAAATTTGGTGGGCGACTTCGAAAATTCTTGCTCAGTGTATGCAGGTAACAGAGACAAATTAGAACATATGCTTTCAAATTATTTTCCTGAAAACGAAGATGTATTTGATTCATTAACCCGTTTTGAAATTGAAAATGTACTGGTTAAAAATTTAAGCTATACAGATAGGACAGCAATGGCAAATTCGGTTGAATGCCGAGTGCCGTTTTTAGATAAACACATTGTTGAATTTGCTTATAGTATTAAACGCAGTTATAAGTTATCAAATACAGGAACCAGCAAACGTATTTTGAAAGATGCCTTCAAAAATGAATTGCCTGCTTATATTATTAACCGACGAAAGGCTGGTTTTGGAATGCCTTTAAGAAGTATTTTTAGTACGGATGCAAAAGTAAATCAGTTGTTAGACAAATCATTTTTTAGTAACTTCAACCAATTCTCAATTCCAAATATTGAGAAGATCATTAGTAATCATATTTCTGGTAAAGAAGACAATTCATCAATCATTTACGCATTGATTTCTTTTCAGGAATGGTATAAATTAAAATTTTAATAGAATGGAACAACTGACTCAAAATTTAAAAGATGGTTACATGCAATTATTGGAAGTTCCTTTTCCAATTCTTAATAGTGGTTGTGTTTTAGTTCGAAATCATTTTTCTATTATAAGTGCTGGTACCGAAGGTAAAACGGTAAAGGACGCTCGTTTAGGTTATATTGGTAAAGCAATGGCTCGCCAGGAAGAAGTAAAAAAAGTAATTAAAACGGCTAAAACAATTGGTATTGTTGATACTTACAAATTGATGATGAATAAATTAGATTCGCCATCACCATTAGGTTATAGTTGTTCGGGCGAAATAATCGCCATAGCAGATGATATTACTGAATTTAAAATTGGAGATAAAGTAGCTTGTGCTGGTGCAGGAGCCGTTCATGCCGAAGTTGTAGCCATTCCAAAAAACTTATGCGTTAAATTACCTGAAGGCGTAAATTGTGATGAAGCTTCTTTTACAACCATTGGTGCTATTGCAATGCAAGGTATTCGTATTGCCGATTTACGTTTGGGTGAAACCTGTGCTGTGATAGGTTTAGGTTTAATTGGTCAGTTAACCGTGCAAATGCTTAATGCAAGTGGCGTAAAAAGTATTGGAATTGATATTAATAAAACCACCGTTGACCTTAGTAAAGAACTTGGCGCTGATTATGCCTTTGAAAGAAATACGGATGGTCTCGAAAATTTGATTAAAGAATTAACAAGCGGACAAGGTGTGGATGCTGTAATTATAACGGCCGCTACAAGTAGCCATGATCCGGTTGATTTTGCTGGAGAAATTTGCCGAAGAAAAGGGAAAGTGATTATTGTTGGAAGTGTACCAACGGGGTTTAAACGAACCTATTTTTATAAAAAAGAATTGGAATTAAAAATGTCCTGTTCATACGGGCCAGGAAGATATGATGCTAACTACGAAGAAAATGGTGTTGATTATCCTTATGGTTATGTGCGTTGGACCGAGAATCGCAATATGCAAGCTTTTGTAGATATGATTCAGAATAAAAAAATCAATTTAAAAAAATTAACCTCTCATGTTTTTAATTTTAATGAAGCTCCAAAAGCCTATCAATTAATTTTAGATAAAACGGAAAGCTACACAGGCATCCTTTTAAAATATGATGTTTCTAAAATTTTAAAATCTAAAGTTGAATTAAAAAAGTCGACGCCAAATCCTACCGAACCCAATATTGGTTTTATTGGTGCTGGTTCTTTTGCAAATAATGTGTTATTGCCAGCCTTAAAAGGTAATTGCAATTTTATTGGAGTGGCTTCCAATAAAGGAAATAACGCGCGTTATACGGCTGATAAATATGAATTTAATTATTGTACTGATAAAAGTGAAGAGTTAATTGCTGACAAAAATTGCAATACTATTTTTGTAGCAACTCGTCATGATTCGCATGCGTATTATGTGATGGAAGCCATTAAACATAAAAAACATGTGTTTGTAGAAAAACCCTTATGTCTTACTGAAGATGAATTAATTCAAATTCAAGAATTGAAAAAAGACACAAATACTTTTGTAATGGTTGGTTTTAACCGACGTTTTTCACCACACATTCAAAAAGTAAAATCACTGATAAGTCATAACCAAGCTGTTGCCATAAATTATAGAATTAATTCGGGGACTATTCCGCCAGAACATTGGATTCATAATAAACACATTGGGGGCGGACGTATTGTTGGTGAGGCTTGTCATTTTATAGATTTAGTGTCGTTTATCGCAGGTTCAAAAATTGTTTCGGTATCAGCAAATGAATTGTTGAGCGCCAATAACTTAAGAGATACCTTGATTGTAAATTTAAAAATGGAAAACGGAAGCATTGCTACGATTTCTTATTTTAGTAATGGAAGCAAAGAGTTAGCGAAAGAATATTTAGAAATATTTTCAAACGGACAATCTATTGTAATTAACGATTTTAAAACGATGTCTGTTTATGGTAAATCGGTTAAAACAACGAATTTAAGTAATCAGGACAAAGGACATAAAGAAGAAGTAACGATTTTTTTAGACGCTATTAAAAAAGGAAAAGCATGTCCAATTCCATTTAACGAAACGTATAATGCCATGCTCACCACCTTTAAAGTAGAAGAATCTATTGCTAAAAATGGGGAACAAATTATTATTAGCTAAAATATTTTTGAAAAAAACATTTACATATCTTTTTATTTTACTTTTCTTTTTTTATAAAAATGAAAGTCAAACTAATTTAGTGCCTAATTATTCATTTGAAAGCATGAAATTGCCATGCGACTATTTAATGCTAATTGGTTACATTAATGATTGGTACATTCCTGGCAATAATTCACCTGATTATTATAATATTTGTACTAATTCAATAGCATATCCAGCTTATTCAAGTATACCACACGGAGCTTACGGTTATCAGTTTCCTAAAACGGGCAATGCTTATGCAGGCATAGCTACCTACGTTGGGCTTTCTGGTGCAGGAGGTGATTCAATAAATCATATTTCAGAATATGTATCTGTTAAATTAAATACACCACTAAAAGCCAATACCTGTTATTATGGAGAGTTTTATACATCCCTAGCTGATATTTGCGAATATGCTACCAATAGAATTTCCATGCTTTTAACAACAATTGCTTTAACAACAACAGCTACAAGTTTTACAAATTCACTACAACCGCAAATAGAATGGGATACCACTAAATTTTTTACGGACACTTTAAACTGGGTAAAAGTAAGCGGTACATTTATAGCGTTGGGTGGTGAACAATATTTAACTATTGGCAATTTTAAAGACGGTAACCATACAAAGTTAAAATTAGTACCATCTGGATTCACAAACCCATCAATTGTTGGTAAAAAATACGCCTACCATTACATTGATGATGTTGTATTATTAGAATGTTCAGATACCATACCAATTATACCCGAAACGCCTTTAATAATACCAAATGTGTTTACCCCAAATAATGATGATGTAAATGATGTTTTTAAAATTGAATTAAAAAATGCTTCACTTACCAATTTTAGTATTTATGATAGATGGGGCCTTTTAATTAAAAGTGATAATATTAAAAATCATACTACTATTTTGTGGGATGGAAGAACCACAGCAGGCGAGGCTTGCACTGCAGGTGTTTATTTTTATACCTTGCTATACACAGATGTAAATAATGATATTCAAAAAATAAATGGATATATTACATTAATAAAATAATTTATTTTTATTCTTTTTAATTTTAAAATTTAGCCCAGCAAGATTGATTTTTTTTAACTTAGTGTCGGTTTAAACTAAATGCAGTCCCCATAATAAATGACCTTACCTAAAACAGATAATTTCCTAAATTTCCAAAGTGCTTTTGATAAGCTAAGTTCTTACGTTGAGAGTGAAAATTTTAAAGGTTACGATCCTTACGATACGCTTAATTCGCCCATTAAGTTCAGGTATTTTGGAAGACTCATTCCAATTTTGGCTTTGCAGTTTCAAAAACGGAATCCAGTAAATATTCGCCCCTTATTAGGAATTAAAAAAGAACAAAATCCTAAAGCCTTGGGTTTGTTTTTGTATGCTTATTCTAAATTGCAAAAAAACTTTCCTGATAAAGATTATACCAAGCAGTTAAATGTATTAGTTGCTAGTTTAAAAAATACGGATAGCAAAGGTTACAGTGGTTATTGTTGGGGCTATAATTTCGATTGGGCCAGTTCAGGTAAATACATTAAGGCTTACAGCCCTAATATTGTTGTAACGGCTTTTGTTGCTAAAGGTATTTTCGAATATTATCAATTAACTAAAAATGAAGAAGCTTTAGCAATTTTAAAAAGCATTAGTTTATTTATTTTAAACGATTTACCAAAAACAGAAACTCAAGATGGTATTTGTATTAGTTATACCACCTTAGGTATTGATAATTGCTACAATGCCAGTTTATTGGCATCAGTCGTTTTGGCTCAACTGTATTCCATCACACAAAATGAAGAGTTGAAAACATTAGCTATCAAAGCCGTTGATTATGTGGTAGCAAAACAACATGCGGATGGGCATTGGAATTACAGTATTGATGAACAGGGAAAAGAGCGCACCCAAATAGATTTTCACCAAGGTTATGTAGTTGATTGTATTGATGATGTGATGACCTATTGTTCCATCAAAAATGAAACTTATACAGAAGCAATCAAAAAAGGAACAGCGTATTATTTTAAAGAACAATTTTTTGAAAGCGGTCAATCAAAATGGCGATTACCAAAACTTTATCCTGTCGAAATTCATAATCAATCGCAAGGTATTATTACATTTGCAAAAATGAATAAATTCGATTCCAATTATTTAAACTTCGCCGAAACCATTGCAAAATGGACCATTGACGAAATGCAGGATAAAAAAGGTTTTTTTTATTACCGTAAATTAAAAACATACACCAATAAAATATCATTTATGCGTTGGAGCCAAGCCTGGATGTTTGTGGCTTTAACCGAATTACTCATTTCATTAAAACCGAAAAAATAAAATGGAAAGAGATTTTACATTAGTGGCCTACACACAATTATTGCAATCTGCTATTCGAAATGGTTATACTTTAACGTCGTACGAAGATTATATAAACAACGGACATCAGTATTCTAAAGTGTTTATATTAAGACATGATGTGGATGATTTGCCTGATAATTCAGTACAAGTAGCTAAAATAGAACATCAGTTAGGGGCAAAGGGTTCTTATTATTTTAGAGTCGTTAAAAATAGTTTGCATCCAACGTGTATTGAACAAATAATAAAGCTCAATCACGAAATTGGTTATCATTATGAAGATATGGCGCTTAACCATGGTGATTATGAAAAATCATATCATCATTTTTTAGAAAAATTAAAATTATTTAGAACCTATTATCCTGTTAAAACCATCTGTATGCACGGTAGTCCGTTATCGAAATGGGATAATCGTTTGCTTTGGAAAAACTATCATTATAAAGATTTAGGAATTATAGGTGAACCCTATTTTGATATTGATTTTAGTAAAGTGCTATATATTACGGATACCGGAAGGCAGTGGAATAATACCACATCAAGCGTAAGAGATAAAGTGCAAACGGGTTACAATTTTAAATTTGATTCAACGGCTGATATTATTAAAGCGTTTGATGAAAATAAATTGCCAGCAGTCATTATGTTAAACATTCATCCACAGCGCTGGACCGATAACAAAGTGCTTTGGTTTAAAGAACTCGTTTTGCAAAACATCAAAAATAGTATTAAGAAACTGTTTGTAAAGAAAGCTTAGTTTTCTTTAATTTTATGAAATCTTAAAAGGTTAAGTATAATTAATCAAATTAATATTTTTTATGATGAAACAATAAAATAAACATTCTGATTTAATTCGAATTCAGACGAATATAGTTTGTATTTAAGTATTCTTTTATATAAGTTTACTTAAATAATTAATTAATCTT
>CAIYSA010000260.1 GCA_903928655.1 uncultured Bacteroidota bacterium | reverse complement strand
TGTGTCGCTTGAAAACTATTAACTCGATAGCCAATTGCAATGATAGCATCCAAATTATAAAAATCGACTTCGCGGGAAACATCCCGTCTACCTTCTTTTTGAACTATCCGGATATTCCGGATAGTTGAATTTTTGTCTAATTCGTTGGTTTTATAAATGTTTTGTAAATGCTCATTAACTGTTCGGACATCAATACCAAACAATTCAGCCATTTTTTTTTGACTTAACCAAAATGTTTCTTCCTGAAAAAAAACGTGTACTTTAATGTCGCCTTTTGGTGACGAGTAAAATATAATTTCGTTTGATTCTAAATTATTCATTTCTCCTTTATTGCAGTGTCTTTTGTAAACAACTTTGCACTATATTTTCACTATTCTATAAATTAGGTTCCCGCAGTTTTCACAAATTCCACAGATTAGTTTCTGTTTTAATTTGAGCAAACTGCGGGAGTTTCTAAAATTTGCATTAATAATTTCAACAAAGCTAGTTAAGCGTTTGCAGCTTCTTCTTTTAATACAGCTATAATTTTATCTTCAATTTCTTGAGCTAAATCAGGGTTTTCAGCAAATATCGCTTTTACAGAATCTCTTCCTTGTCCTAGTTTTGTTTCATCATAACTAAACCATGAACCACTTTTTTTAATAATTCCTTTATCAACACCAATATCAATAATTTCACCAACTTTGCTAATGCCTTCTCCAAATACAATGTCAAATTCAGCCATTCGGAACGGTGGTGCTAATTTATTTTTAATCACCTTCACACGTGTTCTGTTTCCGGTTACCACATCACCATCTTTTATTTGGCTAATTCTTCTAATATCTAATCTTACGGAAGCATAAAATTTTAAGGCATTACCACCAGTTGTTGTTTCTGGGTTACCAAACATAATTCCAATTTTTTCACGCAACTGATTAATAAATATACAACAACAGCCTGTTTTATTAATGGCACCTGTTAATTTACGTAATGCCTGACTCATTAAACGCGCTTGTAAACCCATTCTGCTATCACCCATTTCGCCTTCAATTTCAGCTTTTGGAGTTAAGGCAGCAACCGAGTCAATCACCACTAAATCCACAGCACCCGAACGAATTAAATTATCTGCAATTTCTAAAGCTTGCTCGCCATTATCTGGTTGAGATATTAATAAACTTTTTATGTCAACGCCTAATTTTTCGGCATAAAAACGATCAAAAGCATGTTCCGCATCAATAATTGCAGCAATACCACCAGCTCGTTGCACACTTGCAATAGCGTGTATTGCTAAGGTTGTTTTACCAGATGATTCAGGTCCGTATATTTCTACAACTCTTCCACGAGGCAAGCCGCCAATGCCTAAGGCAATGTTTAAGCCTAATGAACCTGTCGAAATTGAATCCATTGGTTCAACAACGGTATCGCCCATTTTCATAATTGTACCCTTGCCGTAAGTTTTTTCTAACTTATCTAAGGTTAATTGTAACGCTTTTAATTTTTCGCTTGCTACCGTTTTTCTTTCTAAAACTTCTGTTGTTTCTTCTGATTTTTTTGCCATGATATATTATATGTTTTTAAGTTACAATTTTTTCAGTTAGGGTTTGTTTTCATTTTAGTAACAATTGCCTTAACTTCTTCACAAATGTAAAAGTAATTTCAAGCATTTGATTGCTATAATTTGTAGCATTATGTAAATTATCAATAAAATCAATCGTTTTGAAGGCGAATTTATTTTGTGAAATTATTATTTACTATCAAATTTGTTTATCCATTAGCTTTTAATAACTTTGTTTACTATGCAAGAAAATTGGTTTAAAACCTGGTTCAATACAACGTATTATCACACTCTATATAAACACAGAGATTATTCGGAAGCGACTTTGTTTATGGATCATATAACGACCTTTTTAGATTTAAAAGAAAATGCCATGTGTTGGGATTTGTGTTGCGGAAAAGGAAGGCACAGTATTTATTTAAATAAAAAAGGATTTAATGTAATCGGTACTGATTTATCGGAACAAAGTATTATTGAAGCTAATACGCACGCTAATGATACTCTAGAATTTTATACACACGATATGCGAAATTTATTTCGCACTAATTATTTTGATAGTGTATTTAATGTTTTTACAAGTTTTGGTTATTTTGATAAACAGACTGATGATATTAATGTATTTAAATCCGTTGAAAAAGCATTAAAGCCAAATGGTTATTTTGTATTTGATTTTTTGAACGAAACATTTGTGAAAAAAAATTTGGTTGAAACGGAAATCAAAACCATTGATGGAATAACATTTCATCTATCAAAAAAGAACGAAAATAATACAGTTGTTAAAAGTATTGATTTTACTGATAATAATGAAAATTTTCATTTTGAAGAACGGGTTAAATTATTTAACAAAACGTATTTTGAAGAATTAGCGGAAGCAAGTAATTTAAAAATCATACATTCGTTTGGTGATTACAATCTCAATGAATTTGATTTAGAAACATCACCACGATTAATTTTAGTACTACAAAAAAAATGAACTTATTTGAATTAACTTTTTATTTAGCTTTTCCTGTTTTCATCACAGGGATCATCTTTTTATCACTAAAAATTGAAGCTAAATATTTACGATTTTTATTGGCATTTAGTGCAGCGTATTTATTCGCTATTTCCGTTACACATTTATTGCCTGAGTGTTATGAAAATACCAACACCAAACTGATTGGCTTTTTTATTTTAATAGGCTTTTTTATTCAAATACTGATTGAATATTTTAGCGCAGGTATTGAGCACGGTCATATTCACGCACATTCGTCTTCTTGTAAGAAAAACCTGCCATTAGGCATGATTACTGGATTGTATTTACATTCACTTTTAGAAGGATTACCAATTTACCAAAGTGGTATTATTGATTCTCATGTTCACACGGTTTTATCAACGCAACAATCTTTAATTTTTGGAATTACCTTGCATAATATTCCAATAGCCATTGCATTTGTAAGTTTGTTATTAGAACATAAATCTTCTAAATTCAAAGCTGTTTTATTATTAATTGGTTTTGCCTTAATGGCTCCATTGGGTTGTTTAATTAGTTATTTGTTAAATACATTTGGGGTTGAAAATATTGATGGATTTGTAAAATTATCCTTTGCAGTTGTTATCGGAATTTTCTTACATATTTCAACTGCTATTATGTTTGAAACTAGCGAAAATCATAAATATAATATAGCAAAAATAGCTTCAATGATTGCTGGTGTTTTGCTCGCAGCCTTTATTAGTTAATGGAAAAGCAAACTTATTTTATAGATGTGATCGTTCCGCTTTCGGTTCCAAATAAGTTTACGTATCGTATTCCTGAGGAATTAAATGCTGACATTGAAGTTGGTAAACGCGTCATCGTTCAGTTTGGTAAATCAAAATTTTATACCGCTATCATTTATAATGTTCATCAAACAGCGCCTTCCAATTATGTTGCAAAATATATTGAAAGTATCATTGATGAAAGTCCAATAATTGCTAAACAACATTTACAATTGTGGGATTGGATTTGTCAATACTATTTATGTAATCCAGGTGATGTTTTAAATGCAGCCTTGCCAAGTGGTTTAAAATTAAGCAGTACGTCGCATATTACTTTAAATCCAGATTTTAGTTTGGATGAAACAGATTATAACGATTTTACTGACAAAGAACATAACGTTTTAGAAGCATTGCAAGTAAGTACATCTTTAAGTTTTGATGATGTTGCTAAAATTTTAGAAATAAAAATGGTTCAAAAATTTATTAATCGTTTAATAAAAAAAGGAGCTATTGTTATTTATGAAGAAATAAAAGATAAGTATAAGCCCAAACTGGTTAATTATATTGGTATAACTGCAGATTTATTAACCAATCAAAATGAATTAAAAACAACCTTAGATACTTTAGAAAAAAAAGCATTTAAGCAAGCCGAAGTGTTATTGTGTGTTTTAAATTTATTAAAAACGGATAGTGATGCGAAACAAACTGGTTATGTAAAAAAGGCGATATTACTCAAACAGTTTGATGCGAGTGTCATAAATGGCTTAATTAAAAAAACTATTTTTATAGAAACCGAAATAGAAACCAGTCGTTTAGTTTTTGATAATAAAGATAAAACGAGAAAGTACCTCAATGAATTTCAGCAAAAAGCAGTAGCTGAAATTGAAGAATTATTTATTGAGAAGCAAGCGGTTTTATTGCATGGAGTAACAGGAAGTGGTAAAACAGAAATATATTCTGAACTCATTAATAAAACAATTTCTGAAGGAAAACAAGTGTTGTATTTAGTTCCCGAAATTGCTTTAACAACCCAATTAATTGGCCGTATACGTTCTATATTCGGAAATTCAGTTGGTATTTATCATTCAAAGTTTAGTGAAAATGAACGTGTCGAAATTTGGAATTCTATTCTAAACGAAAGCATTACAGCATCTGATTCAAAACATTTTAATATTGTATTAGGAACACGTTCCGCATTATTTTTGCCATTTAATAATTTAGGATTAATAATTATTGATGAGGAACATGATAATTCTTACAAACAGCAAGATCCTTCGCCACGCTATCATGCAAGAGATGCCGCTATGTATTTGGCAAACTTACATAAAGCAAAAGTATTATTAGGAACAGCTACGCCATCTTTTGAAACATATTACAATGCATTGCAAGGTAAATTTGGTTTGGTAAGAATTTCTCAACGTTTTGGAAACGCACAATTACCAAAAACAATCGTGTGCGATTTAAAAAAAGAAACACAGGAGCAACAAAACAAATCTATTTTTTCGCATCAATTAGTAAATGCTATTACGCAAGCTTTAGCAAAAAAAGAACAAGTTATTTTATTTCAAAACCGTAGAGGTTTTGCTCCATATACCGAATGTGCTAGTTGCCATTGGATTCCAATGTGCACGCATTGTGATGTGTCATTAATTTATCATAAGCAAACCAATAAATTAAGTTGCCATTATTGTGGTTACAGTATTGCACCACCAACTAGTTGCAACGCTTGCGGCAATAACCAATTAAAATACAAAGGATTTGGTACCGAAAAAATTGAGGAAGAAATAGAATTATTATTTCCAATAGCTAAAGTTGCGCGTATGGATTTAGATACAACCCGCAGTAAATATGCTTACAAGCAATTGATTGATGAATTTGAATTAGGTAATGTTGATATTTTAGTTGGTACACAAATGGTGACTAAAGGCTTGGATTTTGATAACGTCAGTGTAGTTGGTGTTTTAAATGTAGATAGTGTTTTAAATTTCCCTGATTTTAGATCATTCGAAAAAGCATATCAATTAATTATTCAGGTTAGTGGTAGAGCAGGGCGGAAGGATAAAGCGGGAACGGTTTATATTCAAACCAATCAGCCCGAGCACGATGTGATTAAGCAAGTAATTGAAAATAATTTTCCTCATTTTTATCAATCTCAAATTAATGAACGACAACAATTTAATTATCCCCCATTTACACGGATTATAGAACTTTCGGTAGTTAGTAAAGATATTAATGTGGCTAATGATATTTGTGATCAACTAGCATCTCAACTCAAACCATTATTTGGAAGTATGATGCTCGGGCCTGAATTTCCTTTAGTTGCAAAAATAAAAGATCAATACCATAAACGTATTTTAATAAAAGTAAACAGAGAATATTCTCCTACCCAAGTCCGTAATTTGTTAAAGCAGGAAATTGACACCCTTCAATTTAACAATAAAACAAGTTTATACCGCTTGCATATTGATGCAGATCCTGTTTAAAATTCTATTATTAGTGATTTACTAATTATTAATTGAGTTTTACTCATTTATGGCTTTTATTGGATGTCTATTCATTATCTTTATTCCGATTAAATTGATTTAAATGAACAAAAAGCATATAATTTTCCTTTTTTTAATTCTTGTAAAATTTTCTTTTTCGCAAAGTTTTTTAAATGGTAGTTTCGAATGTAATACTGCTTTAACTTGTGATTATAACCTTACAAATGGAGCTTTTACAACTAAAGTTGCAAATACTGTTGCTTTTGGTGGTGGCAGTGAACTAGATATTTTTCAGGCATCTTGTGGATATGGTACAGTACAACATGGCCTTTGGAAAGTTGGTGTTGCCACTCCAGGAGGAGTTAGTGATGCTTTTACGATGATGTTAAGTGGACCATTAATTGCTGGAAATTCTTATACGATTTCATTTTATGATCAAGCTAATCCAACCTATTTACCAGGAGTCCCAATCCAAATTGGTCTTTCTACAATTCCAGGGGCATTAGGTACATTTATATATTTAGGACCAGTTCCAACGAGTGCTGTTTGGGTTAATAGGGTTTTTTCTTTTATTGCGCCAAATAACGGACAATATATAAGCGTTAGCTCGCCAGGTCCAACCCGTTGGACACATGTTGATAATTTTACAATTCTTGGTGGAACATCAACAAGTTCTTCATTAACTGCTTCCCCTTCGAGTACTATTTGTCTGGGTGCATCCAAAACTTTAACGGTATCAGGTGGAACAACCTATACCTGGAATCCTTCAGGTAGTTTAAGTTCTGGAACTGGAAGTAATGTAATAGCTTCACCCTCTGTAACAACCACATATACTGTTCTCTCAGGCGTTTCATCGTGTTCATCTACTTCTACAGCTAGTGCTGTTATTACTGTAAGTGTAGTATCTGCATTAACTTTAACAGCTTCTTCTTCCACTTCCGCAATATGTTTAGGAGGCTCTGCAATATTAACTGTTTCAGGCGGAAGCACTTATACATGGAATCCAGGAAGCAGTTTAAGTTCAACGTCATTATCTACAGTAACTGCAACACCAACCATAACAACTACATATACCGTAACAGGTGCAATTGGCACTTGTACAAATAATGCTGTTACTACTGTTAGTATAATCACAGCGCCAACACTATCAATAATTCCATCATCATCAATTTGTTTAGGATCTTCAAAAACATTAACTGTAAGTGGTGCAACTTCTTATACATGGAGTCCGTCAGCAAGTTTAAGTGCATCAACAGGAAGTAATGTTATAGCAAATCCAACAATTACAACAACTTATACAGTTATTGCAGCTATTGGAACTTGCACAAATAGTGCAGTTACAACGCTTTCAGTTTCTGCCCCACCTTCATTAACCATAACTCCATCATCTTCAATTTGTGTAGGTAGTTCAGCAACATTAATTGTTTCAGGATCTACAAATTATACGTGGAGCCCCGGAAGCAGTTTAAGTTCAGTTTCATTAGCAACTGTAGTAGCAAGTCCAACGGTTACAACCAATTATTTAGTTATAGGAGGAATTGGGACATGTACATCATCAATAACATCAACATTAAGTGTAGTATCAGGACCAACAATTGTAATAACACCAAGTGTATCTGGCGTTTGTTTGGGTAGTTCGACTAATTTAGTAGCCAGTGGAGCTATTACTTTTACATGGAATGCTGCATCTAGTTTAAATACAACTATTGGTGCAAGTGTAATTGCAACTCCAACTACAGCTACAAGTTACACAGTTGTAGGATCAATTGGCACGTGTACATCAAGTGCAGTAGCTAGTGTATCAATTTCTCCAAATCCAACATTAAGTGTGAGTGCAAGTTCTTTAACAATTTGTTCAGGTAATACTAGTTCGCTTTCAGTTACTGGCGCTTCAACTTACACTTGGAGCCCTGCCTTAACTTTAAGTTCAAGCTCAGGATCGTTAGTAATTGCTAGTCCAATAGCAACAACAAATTACAGTGTAGTTGGGCAAAATGCTTTTGGTTGTCTGAGTAGTTCTGTTATAACTATAACTGTAGATTTAGTTCCAACAGTTATAATAACCCCAGCAACTTCAACTATTTGTATTGGAACAAGTAAAACATTAACGGCAAGCGGGGCAACAACTTATTTATGGAATGCATCACCTAGTTTAAACACATTAATTGGTGCAGTTGTTATTGCCACACCAACTATTACTGAAAATTATACAGTTACAGGCACATCAGGAGTATGTTCAAAAACAGCAACAGCAACAGTAACTGTAGTTTCCCCATTATTAATTACGGCAACAGCTAGTTCAACAACAATTTGTTCCTCACAAAGTTCTACTTTAACAGCTTTAGGTGGTGTAACTTATACGTGGATTCCATCAGTTAGTATAGGCTCAATAAAAGTTGTTAGTCCAATCGTTACAACCGATTATACTGTAACCTCCACCGATGCTTTAGGATGTATTTCTTCAACTTCGGTAAGTGTAAATGTAATAACAACACCAACTTTAGTATTAACCGCATCAAGCGCCACTATATGCGAAGGAACAACAACAACTTTACAAGCCAATGGTGCATCAAATTATTTATGGTCACCATCAGGATCTTTGAGTTCAGCAACTTTATCATTAGTTGTAGCAAGTCCAATTGTTTCAACACTCTATACTGTAATAGGTAATAATGGAACTTGTACCGATGCAAAAAATATACAAGTTACCGTAATACCTAAAATTGTTCCGAATATTATAGCTAATGATACTTCGGTATGTTTAGGGAAATCTATAAAGTTAATGGCTACAGGAGGTAATACATATTTGTGGTCACCTGCTTTAAGTTTGTCATCTTCAACAAATCCAATTGTTATAGCGAAACCATTAATCACAACTATTTATACTGTTTCTGTATCTATAAATTATTTATGTCCTCAAACAAAAAGTATACTAATAACAGTAAACCCTCTACCAATTGTTTATGCTGGAAAAGATAGCACAATAAATATAGATGAAGCTATAACATTAGTTGGAAGTGGTAATGGTGTATTTGGATATAAACCACTAAATGGTGAACCATTATTGTGTAATTATTGTACTGAAATTACAGTTGCACCAAAAGTATCAACCTGCTATCAATTGCACTCAATAAATAGTTTTGGATGTGAAAATACAGATGACGTTTGCATCACAGTTACAAATAATTATGATGTTTATATACCTAACGCATTCAGTCCAAATGGAGATAGTGATAATGATTTGTTTTTACCTGTAGGATACGGAATTGAAGGATTTGATATGAATATTTTTGATAGATGGGGAAATCTAATATTTAAAAGTGCAGCTGATCGAAAAGGATGGGATGGAACAATAAAAGGAAAAGTTGCCGAACAGGGAGTTTATGTTTACCGAATTTTAATTAAAACAATTGGTGGTTTAGAAGTTGTTAAAGTAGGACATGTTACTTTATTAGGAAAGGCTAAGTAAAATTTAAATATTATTATTAAT
>CAIYSA010000259.1 GCA_903928655.1 uncultured Bacteroidota bacterium | reverse complement strand
TCAATGCGACCTAAGCCTTTTCTGCTGAAAGCATATATTTTACCTGAAATATCTGCAGTTATTAAGTAATCACTTAATCCGATTTTTACATATGATATTGGAAGTTCAACAATATCAATTGTTTTAAAAGGAATAAAGCCTTCTGTTTTAATTCCATATAAACTAAAATTATATATTTTTTTATCAGCACAAGCAATAAAAATTCGATAATCTTTGTTGTTGTCATAATCTAATAAAGTAATATTTGAAGTAATAGAATTTGGCGTTTTTAATGGGTAACCTTGAACGTAATTTCCGTTTCTATCTATTAAATGGATGTGATTTTTGGTGTTAAATAATAATTGAAGTTTTCCGTTTCTAAAAATATCTACCGTGTAAATAGTTGATTTTATTGGTTCTGATAATTTCTTTTTCCAAATTAAATTTCCTGTTGAGCTAATTAAATATAATGAATTGCTGTTGTCCTGAAAAGTGATTTCATTTTCTTGAGTTGTGTGATTGGTAAATACATTTAAGCTATTATTTATAATAGAATCGGCACTGTATGCCCATAAATAGTTAATAGCATTTTGATCATCTTGTTTGTTGTTTTCTTTAATTAAATTAATTCGGACTTGCATTACATTTTTTACATGAGTTGCTATAAAGGATAAATGCGAGTAGGGAGATTCTTTTAAACTTAATTGGTGGATATTTATGATGGATTTTTGTTTGTTCGATTTTAAAAGTTCAACATTTTCATAATACATATAATTACAGTCCGCTAATAAGTTATTGGATGCGTAATTCATAAAAAGTGTGTTTTTAGAAAGTGTATTATTTGTATTTAGGCTATTTATAAAGTTATTTAGAATTTCAGCATTTGAGCTAAATGCAATGGTGCTTTTATTAATACTAACAAATTTATTTTTAATTTTTTTGTCTAACCAAGAAAATAATATTTCATAATTTTTTTTTATTCTATAAGTTGAAATATCGCCGATTATAAATGCGCTATCAGATATTAATTTAAAAAGTGATTTACTTTTTTCTGAATCATTTGTCTTTAATAATGTGAGACTTTGTATAGATTGATTTACTTGATATTTTGAAGTTATGATACCAGTTTCTAAGGTGTTTAAAAATTCAGTTTTTATATCATACAATGCGCTATCATTTAGTTCTTTCCATTTTACTGAATTCATTTCATTTTGTAAATTCGAATAAAATAATTTCGGTTCACTTAATGCTATTGCTGAAAATGAAATTGGATTATCGGGCAGTTCATCATAAAAATTAAGCGTTTGTGGTTTTTGATTTTTTAGCGCGTTAAATAGTGTTGTGGTGTCAAATAGAGAATAGCCACTTAGTGAAATGTGATTTAAATTAAAATCAGTTGTAAAAACAGATTGAGTGTTTAAAACATCAGTATTAAAAAAAGACATTAATTTATTATTTATAAAGACCGATGTTTTTTGTTTCCCGTTTGTTTTCAATAAATTTAAATAGATTGTACTTTGTGCTAAAGATTCTTCTTTTTTTAAGTTAACACTTTGTTCAAGAGTCTTGATGTTGTTACTAATATAAACTATCCCATCTTTTAAATAAATCAACCATTTT
>CAIYSA010000258.1 GCA_903928655.1 uncultured Bacteroidota bacterium | reverse complement strand
TAAAGCTTTGATCATTAATAATCATCATATTGATGGATTAAGATTTGATGCGTTTAGTATTTGTACAACAAATTCGTTGTATATTTTATTAGCTATTTTACCTTTTAAGTTTCAGCAAAAAAAATCATATAGTAAATTTATTTTCTTTTTATTTATTTTAATTAATTCGCTAGCCATTTTATTAAATTTCATTGACTTTTCGTATTTTCCTTATACAAAAAAAAGAACAACATATGAGGTAACACATTTAATTTTTGGAGGCCAAACTGAATTTATTAAACTTATTCCTCATTTTCTAATTCAGAGTTGGTATTTAATTATAATCTATACTTTTATTATATATTTTGTAATAAAAACATACAATCAATTTGAAAAAACAAAACAAATTATTTTAATTCCAATCCGTTCCATTTCAATTTTAACTAGCAGCCTTATTTTTTTATTAGCAAGTAGCTTAACTATACTAGGAATAAGAGGGGGATTACAAAAAGTTCCTATCATGTTAATTGACGCGGCACTTTATACTAGTCAAAAAAATATTCCAATTGTAATTAACACCTCTTTTTCTTTAATCAAATCAAGTGAATTAACCCAAATAGAACCTTTATCTTTTTTCAAAGAAAATGAACTTAAAACATATTGTACACAAATTATACCTGCCGATACCGGTAATTTTAAAAATTTAAATGTATGTATAATCATCTTAGAAAGTTTCTCAAAAGAATTTACAAAAGCAGGAAATCACAAAAGCTACACCCCATTTTTAGATAGCTTAATTTCAAAATCCACTTATTGCTCCAACTCATTTGCTAATGGAAAAACATCATTGAATGGTTTAACGTCAATTGTTTCATCAATGCCAACATTTATGAGCGACCCTTATATTAATTCATCCTATGCAAATAATAAATTAGAATCTCTACCTTTATTATTAAAAGAAAAGGGCTATCATACTTCTTTTTTTCATGGTGCAACAAATGGATCAATGAATTTTAATGCTTTTGCTAAATCCGCCGGCTACGACATCTATTTTGGAAGAACAGAATATAACAACGACACAGATTATGATGGACAATGGGGAATTTTTGATGAGCCATTTTTATTAAATATGGCTTCGGAAATTTCTAAATACAAGGAACCATTTTTAACAACGGTCTTTACGTTATCTTCTCATAATCCTTATAAAATACCTAATAAACATAAAGGGAAGTTTCCAAAAGGCAATATAGAAAATCTTGAGGCACTTGGTTATGCAGACTACAGTTTACGTCAATTTTTTAATGAAGCAAAAAAAAGAGATTGGTACAAGAACACACTTTTTGTTTTAAGCGCTGATCATACTGCTATCTCAAATGATGCCTTTTATAATAATTCAGTTGGACAATATTCAATTCCTATTTTGTTTTATAAGCCTAATCAGCAACCAATAGTATTAACTAAAACAGTTCAACAAACAGATATAATGCCAACAATATTAGATATTTTAAATTACGACAAGCCTTATTACGCATTCGGGAAAAGCATATTGTCTCCTAAATCCATTCCTGTTGTATATTATAATGCTCCATATTATCACTTAATTAATGATAGCATGATATATATTTTTAATGAGTATAAAGTAATAGAAGCATACAAATACAGAAATGATAGTATGTTAAGTAAACCATTACAAGGCCTTTATTTAAAAGAAGAAACAATTGTTACAAATTACATTAAAGCATTAACGCAGAGCTACAACAATGATATTATAGCCAATAAAACGTACT
Organism: uncultured Bacteroidota bacterium; assembly: GCA_903928655.1. GTDB lineage: Bacteria > Bacteroidota > Bacteroidia > B-17B0 > Aurantibacillaceae > UBA4416. The sequence continues at coordinate 116 of CAIYSA010000258.1, read as the reverse complement.
ACAATAAATAAATTTTACAAAATGGAACATTACGATTTAGTAATTATTGGAGGAGGCCCTAGTGGTTATGCTGGAGCCATGAGAGCATTGGACTTTAAGAAAAAAGTATTATTAAT
>CAIYSA010000257.1 GCA_903928655.1 uncultured Bacteroidota bacterium | reverse complement strand
ATACTGCTAATAACAATACACCAAACTTAGAACCAGAATATGTGAGATTTAACATTCTTAATCTATTATTTGCACCTTCACTTTTGGTTACTTGAGGATTTAAAGCTCTCATCATTGTAGCAGAAAACACGCTAATTTGTCCATTGATTTGTCCAGAAATTCCATATGCAGCATTTACTTGAGGTAAAAAAAATGAATTTATAATAATTGGGATTCCATAAAATCCAACCATACCAGAAACTGCTGAAATAAGAGTAAATTTTGCGTAATGCAACATTTCAAAAATTGTTTTTTTACATAAATATTTTTTAAAATCAACTTTACTTTCTTGATATTGTAATCTGCAATAAACACGTTTAACAACTAAAACAAAAAACATTAGCAGAGCAGTTAATGCTCCATAAAAAATAAGCTTATCAGCTCCAAAATGCATTATAGAAATCGCAATTGCTAATATACATAAGGATTGAACTATACCAACAACAGAATCAAACAACATGTGTTCATTTGCATTTATGATTGCATCGTATGGAACGGAAATAATGCTAAAAAAAGTACTGATAACAGCAAAGTGAAATACCATTTTTGCAGCAAATAATCTTTCATAAGGTATGTTTAAAAAAGAGTTAAATGCGTATAAGCCTGCTGCTTCGATAATTATAACAACTACAACGCCAATGATTAAATGTAAAAAAACACTCGCATTAAATACCTGAAAAACACTTACTTCATCTCCAGATCCAAGTTTGATGTTAAGAAATCTTTGTGTTGCCTGTGTCATTGAATTATTAAGAAAAGTGAGCATGGCAATCATACTACTTACTAAACTAAAGATACCAAAATCAGTTGCTCCTAATGCGTTCAAAATTAAACGCGTAGAAAATAAAGAAATGCCCATCGTTATAAACGTTTTAGCATACAAAATGCCAGTGTTTCTAACGATAAGTTTTGAGCCTTGTAATTTCAATTTTTTGCTAAAATTTTATAATTGGTTAACCCATTTAAATTAAATTGAGGAGAACTATTTTTTTGTGTCAATTTTTATTTTTGCTAAATTTTATTTGCTGTTTTTTCACAGCTTCGCAACCTCAATCACAAAAGAAAATGAGTATTTCTGCCTAAAGTTAATAAACAAAAGCAAAGGAATTGATGCTTAATTATTTCTTTTTGATAAAAATAGGTTAATAAATAAATGCTATTTTTTTAAATTAAATTTGGAAGTAATTTTTTTAACTAGTATTTATTTCAATACAATAGATGAAAGGCTTTTTTTATAAGACCAATTGATTTTTAGTGGTTATTTGCGTTAAGGATTGAAGTGGAAATCCTTTTTTGAGGAACGAAAAAAAGATTGGAACAGAAAGCCTGGTGAGCCTTTTGGCGAAAACGCCCTTATAATTTTTGAAGTTATTTTTATTATTCTTTGTCTTGAAACAAAGAATCAAAATTCAAGGCTTCATAAAATAGCTCTAAAAATTCAATTCTTTCATGAGATTCTGAATCAAGTTCAGAATGACGAGTATCTCATTTACCAAACACTCCGTGAGATTCTGAATCAAGTTCAGAATGACTAGGATTTGAAGATCTTATATAATTTGGTGGTCATGCCGAACTCGATTCGGCATCTCT
>CAIYSA010000256.1 GCA_903928655.1 uncultured Bacteroidota bacterium | reverse complement strand
TTTTTTACTTCACCTAAAATTAAATTTTCTAAAACGAAATCATTTTTTATTCCATAAATGAAGCCTTTATCAAGATTTTCACCGGTCGAATCAAGATGAATCGGAGATAATATTAAAAATTCAGGATTTTTTATCGCGCTTGTAAATAATGTAGATATTGTAATTTCAGACACATAAACATCTTGGTTTAACAAAAAAATATATTGGTAGTGACCTAATTCAAGTATTTCACTAATACCAATGTTATTTGCAGCGCCGAAACCAATGTTTTCCTCCAACTTTCTTATACTTATATCTGGGAATTTTCTTAATAAACTTAAAGTGTTGTCGTTTGATTTATTGTCAACAACGAAAATTTCCGTTTTTAATTGACTTGTCATTAAAGAATTTAAACATCTTTCAATCCATTTCTCTCCATTAAAAGTAACTATTAGGGTAGCTATTCTAATCATTTTTTAAATAAAATTTTGCTAAATCATTTTTTAGTAAATCATGGGTAAAATCCAATGATAATTCATAGGCATTATTTCTTATCTCATTAATTCTTAATGTATTCCCAGACTCGATATCATCGATAAGATTTTCAACTTTATTAAACAACTCAAACACCTCATTATTCTTAACCACAATAGAATTTACATTGTTAATTAAAAAATCTCTAGGTCCAAATGCTTCATAACATACATTAACAGCGCCTGCTGCCATTGCCTCAGGAACAGAAGTATTGAATGCCTCAAATGAGTTTAAACTAATGAAAATACTAGCTTTTTTTAATAGACTTGCTGTTTCCACATGACTAAAGCCCCTCAATTCTATTAATTGCCAATTTTTAACACCAATTCTATTAAGTATTTTTGATCTGTTTATATTATTTATTTTACGTTCAATTAAACTTTTCAATAAATTATATTCTCTTATTTCATTCTTAGGATAAATAACTATTGTTTTACTCCTTTTGTCATTATTATTAAAAAAATATTCGCTAATAACAGGCCTTACATGTGTCATTGGAAGAGTAACGTATCGATTCAAAGGTCCTTCCATATGATTAAGATAGTAAATAACCCTGGTAAAACCTAATTTTACGTAATCTTCATTTATCTTGAAATTATAAAAAAGAAGTGAGATATTCTGAACAAAAAGTATCTTCTCACAATCAAAATTATAAAGTCTTGCCTTAAAAGCAAAAACCTCCGGAAAAACTATTATATCATCTTTCGAAACATCTAAATTAGATATGTAAATTACATTAACTGTTAAATTTAACCATGTTATTTTGAATCCTGGGTTTTCATGAACTACATAAGCTTCTAAACCAAGATCCATTAATGCCCTGACATGGTGATAAATAATACCAATCCCCATACTTGGTTTATCATTATCTGGAACTAAATAATATATTTTCATTTTTTAATTATTGGTAAAGTAATGAAACCATGTTGTGGTCCATAATTATGGCTTTTCCAAAATTCATGGTTTGAATCTACTAAACCATGAATTATTAAATTTCCATGGTTTTCACTATAAGAATCCGAAATGATTTCACCGTTCTCCTCAATTCTCCAATAAGATCCAATTGTATATGTG
>CAIYSA010000255.1 GCA_903928655.1 uncultured Bacteroidota bacterium | reverse complement strand
TATTGGTTTCTCTAAATAAATCTCATCATCAGTATCACTGGTCGGGTTTTCTGAAATTCCGCTTGTGGTCAAATTTTCTTCTAAAGGAGGCTCAATTGCTAAAACTTCCTTAATTGGCGTAATCTTTTGTTTAGGCATATATTATTAGTTTAGACAAAATTTTTTTTCTATATAAATATTATAAATGGATGATTTTAATTATAATGTTGTTCTTGATATTAATAAATTCTTGCCTACCTCACAAAATGCAGACATTTTAAATGAATTATTATCTGAAGGAAAAGATGATGTTAAAACAAGTTTTAATGAAGAAGATTTTAAACAAATCCCAATTACAAAAGGATATAAATCAACAAGGTTTACAGAAGAACAAATTATGGAATTAAGAAAAATAAATGATGCAAAAATTAATGAAAAAGAAGAAACTGATAATTAAGGGGGCTTGCCCCCTTCTACCCCCGACCGCAAGCGAAATTGATTAAAACCCATCTTCTGTTAAATTAAATTCTTCTTTTGTTTTATTTGCTAAACTATATTCACCGACAATTTTTTCGAAAAAGTTAGTTTTTCCTTCTAAACTAATTAGCTCCATAAATGCAAATGGATTTGGTTCGTTATATATTTTTTTATATCCTAATTGAACTACTAATCTATCCGCTATAAATTGTATATATTGTATCATTAATTTTGAGTTCATTCCGATTAATCTACACGGTAATGCTTCTGTTATAAAATTTATTTCAATTTCTACTGCTTTTTTGATTATATTATAAACTTGCGTTTGTGATAATTTATTAACAAGTTTATTATATAGCAGTACTAAGTGTTCTACGTGCATACCCTCATCCCTACTGATTAGTTCGTTCGAAAAAGTTAAACCATTTAGCTTACCTCTGTGTTGCGATTTTAGCCAGTAAATTGAGCAAAAACTTCCAGAAAAAAATATCCCTTCTACACATGCAAATGCTATTAAACGCGTTGCAAAAGATGATTTATTTTTTAAATACTTTTTTCCAAAATCTGCCTTTTGTTTAATGCAGTCATAATTTTCTATTGCATTAAATAGTTTTGTTTTTTCTTCTTCATTTTTTACTAATGTTTCAATCAGTAAAGAATACGTAATTGAATGAATATTTTCCATTGCTATTTGAAAACTTAAAAAACTTCTGCTCTCGCTAATTTGTATGTCGCTTAAAAATCTTGCTGCAAGGTTCTCCATCACAATCCCATCGCTTGCTGCGAAAAAAGCTAATATCATTTTTATAAAATATTGTTCGTCTTCACTTAATTTAACAAAGTGGTCATAATCCTTACTGAAATCAATTTCTTTCTCTCTCCAAAATAATTCTACAGATTTTTCGTAAAGAGAAAATATATCATGATGAACGATTGGAAAACTTGTATATGCTTTATCGGTTATTGTTAGTATTGGTTCATCTAATCTTTCAGTGAAATTCATATTTCTAAAATAAGTTTAGATTATATTTGGTTTGTTGTTCTTTAAGTTATAAATAATATTATATTAATTCATTTCATCATTATCACTATCGTAATCACTATCATTATTATCATAATATTTTGGTTCTTTTATTTCATCATTGTATGAATTGGAATAATAAAATCCTTGATATGTTGGTTTTAATTTTTTGCCTAAAAAAAATAAATTTGGTTGTAATTTTTTAAAACATTCATCTACTACAATTATCGTGTCAGGAATTAATCCTAATTTTATATCTTCTCTACATATAGGGCATTTTTTAATAGATTTGTTCATCATTTTGTAAGCACATTCGTTGCAAACTGCATGAAAACATAAATTAAATTTAGTTTTTCTATGATGAAAATTTAGACATATAGGGCAGTCAATGGTTAATTTACTCATAGATAATATAATGAAAATTTTTTATTCTAAAATAACTAATTGTTTAAATTATATATTTATTTTTTTGAACTTAAAGAGTTTTGCATTGCATCACTTTCATTTTTA
>CAIYSA010000254.1 GCA_903928655.1 uncultured Bacteroidota bacterium | reverse complement strand
AAATAAATACTACTACAATGAATGTAATATCACTTTTTAATGGAATGAATACAGGACGCCAAGCACTCGAAAACGTTGGCATCAAAGTAAATAAATATTATTCAAGCGAAATTAAACCATACGCAATTGAATTAACTCAGCATCATTTTCCCGACACTATTCAAGTAGGGGACGTTACTAAATGGAGAGAATGGAATATTGATTGGCAAAGTATTGACTTAATCTTAAGTGGTTCGCCTTGTCAAGATTTAAGTGCCGCTGGAAAACGTGCAGGGATTAACGGTAAAAAGTCAAGTTTATTCTTCACTTTTGTTGAAATTTTAGAGCATATCAAGGCGGCAAATCCAAATGTATTATTTTTACAAGAAAATGTTGGGAGTGCATCAAAATTAGATGTAGGTATAATGTCAAGAGCTTTGGGCGTATATCCAGTAAGAATAAATAGTAGTTTGGTAACAGCCCAACTTCGTGATAGATATTATTGGAGTAATATAAGGACAAAAGAAACTATGTTTGATTTAGTTACTGACATACCTCAACCTAGAGATAGGGGAATACTGTTTAAAGATATTATAACAGATGGTCAAGTTGAAAGAGTTAAGGCACTTGCATTACTAGAATCTGAAAGTAGAGTATTTAAAAGTCAAGAAAGCATAAAAAAACGTGCAGAAAAAGAATTTATAAATATGGTCTATGTTGATACTGATAAACATTGTTGTTTAAAAACTACTTGCGGAACTGAAACAATAAGTCAAATTTCTTTAAAACACCGAAACGAAACAACAGGTATAGTTACTTTAATTTATAAAAAAAATAAAGAAGTCTATCAAATAAATCCATCAAAAGAAAGTAATTCTCAACAACCTTTTATGCAAAATAGAATTTACGATGTAAAAGGAAAATCAGTTGCACTAACTGCATGTATGGCACATAAAATAAAATATCAAACAGATAACTTAATAGTAAGAACAGTTAATCAAATAGAAATGGAACGTTTACAAGGTTTTCCTGATGGCTATACCTCAATATTATCAAAAGCTAAAGCAGGTAGTCTTTTAGGGGACGGTTGGACGTTACCAATAATTGAACACATATTTACATTTATAAATAAATAATAAAATGGAATTAGAAACAATAAACAATTTAATTAAGGCTGAGTATAACACAATGAGAGACTTTGCCATTGCTAAAAATATCAGTTATAATGGCTCAATATTTAACTCCGATTGGACTATTAACATTGATGGCATTGATAAAAATAAGCAAGTTGAAATTGGTATTATAGCAAGGGCGAACGATAAATTAAGCCGAATTCAAAAAGTAGGATTAACTGGATTTAACGAAGATAATTTAACAGATTTAATTGGTTATTTAATGTTGCTTAAAATACACAGAAACACAATTAATGTTGATAATATAAAACAAATATAAAATAATGAGTGATATAACCAAATGCTCGGGAACTGATTGTCCGTTAAAAGAAAATTGCTTTAGATTTACAGCAACTGAAAGTTATTATCAATCTTACTTTGTAGATGCTCCATTTAAAGATAATGAATGTGAAATGTTTTGGGGCAAAAAATCAGAAAGTATATTTAACCAATTAAAAGATATAACAAATGGAAAAGCATGAAGTAAAAGCAGTTACAATGGTAACGGAGATTAACAGGATTCTTTGTAGAACTTGTACTACTGATAAGGTTGGCATTGAGATAGCTATTTGGCAATGTAAAGAATATCGTAATACTTTATACAGGCATAATCTTATTCATGGCAGAAGCACCAATAACTTTGAGGATTTAGAGCAAGTTATATTTTGGGATAAAACAAAAGAATATTTAAAAACTTTATTATAACATTTATATCATTTAATGATACATTTGTAATAAAATCATTCTGCAAATAAAGGAATGTAATTCTCTAAATAATTCTTTTCAAAAGTATCAAATTTATTAACTGCAAATAAATAACTCCCATCGCTTAAATATACCTTAGTGCATTCTTTTGGGTTGCCTTCACTATCGAATAAAACATAACTTCTAAATGAAATTATAACAGTTTCTGAGGTTTCTAAAGCAAAGTTAAATAACGCCCATTCTCCATTAGGCATACAGATAAGTTGCCCGTCTTCGTTGAACTCCTGAGTTTCATGTTTGTCTATTATCCTAAATTTAAACAGTGCCATTATTTTAATTTGAACTGATTAGTTGAATATGCAAACCATTTACCACAATCTTTACATTTAGCTCTTTGTGTTTTATTACCTAATGAACTTACTCTAAAACCTCTCAATCCTATATTATCACTTCCACATTCAGGGCAATCACATTTAATGCCTGTAGCGTGTGTTTTAGGCTTCATATATTTATTTAACTTATCAAACCATTGCTCTAATAAATTAACGTCCTGTTTGCAATATTTAACCATTCTCATTAATGCAGCTTGGTTATTTTCACGCCACACTTTATGCCACAAATTAGGTTCATTCTCTAACTTTTGCCCTAAATTAAAATACTTACCGATTGAGTCCAAACGATTAGAAGGTAAATTTAATAATTGCCTTGCTTGTTTTAATGTATCAATACTTTTGAAGTCTGGCATCATATCAATATCGTGAAACATTGCCCTAGTTCTTAACCATTTGGTATCAAACCTATCCGAATTATGACCTACTATCTCATCAGCTTTGTGCATGATTTCAATAAATTTAATCATCATTTCTTTATCGCATTGGTTTTTATCCCACTTTAAATAATAAATTTTAGGCGAATAATTCCATTTATAACAAATGCATATTATTTTAGCATCCTCTATAACATTACCATAATTAAGGTTAGTTTGGTAAACAGGACGCCAGAACCATCCTAAACATGGCGAAGTTTCAATATCAAAGAATAATCTATTAATCGCCATAATTTATAAGTTTTCAACAAATATAACTATTTTATTTAATAAGCGATATAAAAATAAAAATAAGTCAAAGTACGTTAGTACGATAAAAAGTATTATTCCTATGGAGTATACATAAATATATTGTGTGTGTGTAATATACATACATTATACACAAACACACATCTTAATTTATTTTTAAAATATTTTTGGTAAATTTTGCGTTTTTGCGTTGCGTTGCTTTAAAACATCAATAAACATAGGCGTTTAGTCAGTACGTTTAGAATGATTCTAAATAAGAAAATCGTACTTTTATTTAGAATGATTATAAATATTGTTAAAATGTAGTTTATATTAAATTAATTATTATATTTGCATATGCCAAATCAACAATATTATAAACGATATTTAAAATAGATTAACTTGGGGGCTTATCTGCATTGGTTTGCGGTTGGTTTGGCGACTTAGCCCCCTTGTTTTTCAACCATATATTATGAAAGTAAATTATTTCAAAAATTTAAAATCAGTTTCATCTGATGAAAGACCAAAAGACGTTAGTTATTATTTAGATCGTATTCAGAATGGAACTCAAGAAAAGTTAATTAAAAATTTACGTTCTGAAATAGATCCCGAAAAAAAGAAAGTATTAAAAAATAGTCTTCCTGGTGTTACGTTCTGCGGTACATTTACTTCACGAAAGAAAGAAAACTTAAAACAAGGTTCAGGATTAGCAATATTAGATTTTGATAAATTAGAGAATGCATTTGAATTTAAAGATAGTTTAAAGTCTAATGATTATATTTTTTCATGTTGGATTAGTCCAAGTGGTAATGGAGTTAAAGCCTTAGTTAAGATTCCTATAATAGAAAATGATAATGAATATAAATCAATATTTAAACAGTTATCTGATATTTTTACTAATTTAGATTTAAGTGGCTCGGATATTTCAAGATTATGTTTTGAAAGTTACGATCCCGATATTTATATTAACTTAGATTCTGAAAAGTTTATACCTACTTATCCTAGTAATGCCATTGAAGTTATCAATTTAGGAACTATTACTAATATCCCTTTAATAGATAATGATGAAATAGCTAATAGATTAGTAAAGTGGTTTAAAACAAAATTTGATTCATCGGCTCGGAATTCATCCTTATTTAAGTTAGCCATTGCTTTTAATGATTTTGGAGTGGATAAAATGATTTGTTCACGTTATTTACATTCATTTTCTGAAAAGGATTTTAATGAAAATGAAATAAATGCTTTAATTAATTCAGCTTACAAAAACACTTCTAATTTTGGAACTAAACATTTTGAAGATAAAGCTAAAAGAAAGCAAATTGAAAACATTGTATTAAGTGGTAAAAAGAATAAAGAAATATTAGATAAATTTAAAGAAATAAATAATGATAATTTAGAAGCTGAAATACAATTAATAAAGAATAATATAAACTTTGATGAATTTTGGAGCTTTTCAGATAAAGGTAAGTTAGAAATTTCAGCATATCGTTT
>CAIYSA010000253.1 GCA_903928655.1 uncultured Bacteroidota bacterium | reverse complement strand
CCTGTAAAGCCACCTTTTGCAGCAGTTCGCAAACCGTTATCCATTGTTTCTTTATGCTCATAACCAGGGTCGCAAAAATTAACCTGCATATCTAGCCAACCTACTGATACATGAAGATTTTCTGCCTCAATAGTTTTAACCCCTTTTTCAGGAATTATTAATTTTTTTAGTTGAGTGATTTTTCCTTTTTCAATTAAAATATCTAATACTTTTCCATTATAAATACTTTCAGAATCTATAATGGTTGCCTGTTTTATTAATAAATTCATATATACTATTTTAATTTTTTATTATTTAAATAATCTAATTACAAGCACCTCAATCAGTAAAAATACTAAAGCCAAAATTATAAATAATTTCCATAATTTATCTCCACTATTTATTTCTTTTATTTCGCTCATTAAGGAGGATTCGTTTACACTTAGTATTGATACATTTTTAAGATTTAGCCCTTCAATATTAGCTTTTAAATCATCAGTAGAATAAAAATTCATATCAGACTCTTTTCGGTTAAAATTAAATCCTATTCCGGAAATGGTATTTGTTACCTGTGAAACCAAATAATGACCAGCCTCAGCAATTTGATTTTGGGTAAATAACATGGTTTTATTATTAATAACCTTTTGTTCAGGTATCAAATCAATTGTTGAATTTATTTTTGATATGTGCAATGGTTTGTCTTTATATGCTATCTTCGAATTCATTTCAATACTTTGATTTGCAGAAGTTTGATAATATAATGAGATTGGTTTCAAACTCAAAACACCAATTTTTATAATAGTTGGCACAAACAATGCATGCTTGATAAAATTAGAATACTGATCATTACTTGCTATCGAAAACAAATAAACCTTTCCCTTTCCAAATGAATATTGAGACAATAACGACTGTCCGTTCTGAAGCATAATGATTGGTTCTGCTAAAGTTGATGACGATCCTTTAAAAACATAGTGTTCTCTTATTTTAGGCAAATCCATTCTTGCTTCCACTTTTTCAAAAACACCTTCAAATAATCCTTGTTCAAAATTTATTAATTGAGTTTTAGTGTCAAGAGAATCTTTACTTTCTATTTGTGGCAAGCGCAAATTTTGAAATGCTAAATTGTAATTTTTAAAGTCACTTTGTGGTTTCGGGAACACGACTAAGCTACCACCTTGGCTTATAAATTTTTGCAATTCCATTGTTAATCCGCTCGAAATATTTGCCAAATCATTCAATACAATCATATTCAGTTTTGAAAAAAGGCTATAATCAATCTCCGTTTCCAAGCTTTCGTGAAATAAAAATAGGCTATCGTTTTGCATTAATGATTTAAAACTAGCGGCAGTTTTATTTTCTTTTCCATTTATCACTAAAACATTTATTGTGCTTTTGGCATTAAAACTAAAATAAAAATCGTCGTCATAAGCAATGGGATAATCTTCAATTTTTAAAACTCCATTATTAATTCCATTATCCTTTACTTTAAATGAAATTCTTACATCCTTTTTGCTTTCAGCGTCAATATCAAACGAATTAATTGACATTTGTTTTCCATTAACAATAAGTTTCAAACTGCCACTAACAATTTCTTTATTGCTTTTATTTACAACAATAGCGTGTAATATTTGCGTGGTATTAAATTGTTGAACTGGGTTTTCAAACCAAACACTATCAATATAAACATTGTTTATTTCTGAAGATACAATAGGAATAAGTCGAACTAAAATACTGGTATCAATAATTGATTTTTGAATACGAGAAACATTTTTTTGAAAATCACTTAATAAAAAAATGTGTTTGTTTTTACAATTATTTAATCGCAAAAAATCTTGCTGACGATTTATCACATCGTTTATTTGTTTTATGGATGACGAAATTTTGACTTCTTCAAGTTGACTTAAAAATTCTTCTTTTGTCAATAACCGTTGATGCTTCCCTTCAAAATCATTTGTAATTAATTGAAATTTATCATTTGAGTTATAGGAGTTTACAATACTTGTAGCATACTGTTTTGCGTTTTCTAAAAGGGTTCCTTTTTTGTTAATGTTTTCCATACTAAAGGAATTATCAACGTACACACTAACTATTTTTTGTCCCAAACTAACTTTTTTGTCAGAAGGAATAAACGGTTGAGCAAAAGCAAATACTAAGCAAGTGATTGCTAAAATCCTTAATAGCAAAATTATCCATTCTTTCAATTTTGATTTACTATCACTTTCTTGTTTCAGTTCTTTTAAAAACTGAACATTTGTAAAATAAATTTTTTTGTATTTACGAAAATTGAAAAGGTGAATTATAATAGGAATTGCAATTGCACTTAGCCCAAATAAGAAAGTTGGAAATAAAAAATTCATCAAATGTAAATGTAATAAAAAACTTGATTACTTAGTCCCTACAAATAGTAGTCTAAAAAGATATGGAAATATTAAAATGTTTTATTAGGTCCGTATTTGCGGTGAAGTGATCTTCTTAAATACTCGTTAACTCCCACATATCTCAAAGTTATTTCGTATGCACCTCTTCCTGTTGTAGTTGAAGTCATTTTCGAAACATTTATATCATAACTCAATCCAATAACATAATTTTTCATTTCATATTGCACAACACCTATAAATGCATCTTTTCCGCGATATAAAACCCCTATATTAAAAACATTACTTACAACAAAGCCAGTAACTGTAGATTCATTTTTTGGCTTTAAACTTGCCAACATTCCTAAAACTAATTCTTGATGTGTGCCTTGAATTTGATAAAAAACTTTTGGCAATAATGACATATTTGTGTTTCTCAAGCCTAAATGCGCTTGACAATAAAATACTCCCCTAGTTCCTAATCCATTTGAAGCTTCTTTGTATAATGCTACATTAGTGCTATTAATATGGAACCCAGAAACACCTATGTCAAAAATGCGGAAATCGTTACTAGATATGTTTTTATCCCCTTTTTTATACCTATAATTAAAACCACCAGCAACATCTACAAAATGAATACTTTGCAAGTTTATAATTTGTTCGCCAGAAGGCAAAGTTGAATTATAAGATTTTCCATAATACTGCTCTCCCCATTGGAAATTAGTATTATTAATAGATCGTTGATTATAATTTATTTTAATGCCCGAGCTAATTGAATTTTGATCATTTATTTTAATTTTATATGCTAAAGTAATTCCTGCTTGTAAACTAACAAAAGAGGCATCCCCAGATTTGTCATAATAAGAATCTAAACCTAAGCCTAAACTATTCTTTTTCTTATTATTACTTGCTTTTCCTGAAATTGAAACCCCATAACTTGTAAATGGCTGAGCAACTGCTTTCCATTGGGTTCTATGTATAACACCAATATCCAAATCATGTTCAACTCCAGCATTTGCAGGGTTTACAAAAATAGGCATCGCGAAAAATTGTGAAAAATGAATATCTTGGGCATTACAAAATAGACTTAAAAAGGAAAAAATAACGATTCCTTTCAATTTCTTAAAATGCATAGCCTTCATGAATTTCATCTTGTGGAGGGCAATTTACAAAAATTTTACCTTAATATTATCGAACTACGGTAATATTTCCTGTTTTGGTTACTTTATCTCCATTTTTTAATTTGGCCGTTAGCTGGTATACAAATACTCCGGCAGAAACTGGATATCCTTTATATTTTCCATCCCACCTAGCTTCTATATCTCTTGTTTCAAATACCAATTCACCCCATCTATCAAATACTCTAAATATTGCTTCATTTATACAATTTCCATAAATACCTAAATCATCGTTATGTCCATCATTATTTGGAGAAAATGCATTTGGAATAAACACATCACCGCACAAAATAACAATATCAACACATGCTGAATCTTGGCAACCATCTGTTGTTATAATGTCTACACAATATCTCATATCCACAATTGGATTAGCATTCACAATTGAGCATGTATAACAATCTAATGCTGAATATGAAGGCGTCCAAGTATAAGAAACTCCTGTAAGACCAGTTAAAGTTATAGATTCGTCTTGATACATTTCAAGTTTTGAAGCTGCTAATGTTGCGGTAAATAAAGGAGAAGGAAGTATATCAACTGTATAAGTACTCATACAATTATTAGCGTCTGTAACATTTACAGTATAAATAGCTGGACATACGCCAACAATTCCACTTTGTATTGATGACCCAGGCTGCCAATTATATTGATAAAGCCCAGTTCCACCAGTTGCTAAAACTAAAGCCATACCGTTACAATTACCACATGTTGTATTTGATAAAGATGTTACTCCAACTAACGCAGTTGGTTCCGTTACAGTATAAGTTGTAACAATAGAACATGAAGGTGCAATTGAAAGTTCGCATGTATAAAAGCCAGCTGCCAAGCCTGAAGCAGTACTAGAGGTTGACACATTAGGTGTCCAATTATATCCTGTTGCACCAGTTGCATTTAATACAATACTTCCTGTGCTTATACTATTACAAGCTAAATTAGTGATTGAACTTGAGTTTACAACTGGATAATCAATCACAGTAACCGTTCCGCTATTTACAACCGAACAAACTCCACCGTTTGCGCCAGTCACAGAATAAACGGTTGTTGCTGGTGGAGTAAACGTTGCTGTATTTGTTGTTGATCCAGAACTCCAAGTATAGCTTGTGGCGCCTGATGAAGTTAAAGTTGCTGTGCTTCCTGCACATATTGTAGCTGAACTAACTGTTAAAGTAGGCGTTGGAACAACACTTACACTTGTTACTGCAGAGTTTGTGCATGTACCTGCACCAACAATTACTGTATAAGTTGTATTTGCAGTTGGACTAGATACAACAACAGGTGTTATGGATGAGCTTAGTGATGCCGCAGGAGTCCAATTATAACTGCCACTTGTACTATTTGCAGTAAGAGTAGTTGAAACACCTGTACAGACGGTATTACTTGAGGAGGTCAATGTTAATGTTGGAGGCGGAGTAACTAATACCGTAGTTAGAGCCACAACGCAGGTTAAAGCTTTGGTAACTGTGTAGGTGCCTGAACTACCAAGAGTACTAACAGCAATTGTTGGATTTTGAGCTGCAGATGAAAAACCAGAAGGTCCAACCCAACCATAGGAGGATAAGGGTGATCCACTAGCTGTTAAAAGTATTGGTGAACCGATACAAACTGTAATTGAAGGGGTTGTTATTACTGTTGGGGTAAATGGTTGAACAACAATCGTATATATTGTTGGTGCACCTGGTGCACATGGCCCAGGAATTGGTGTTCCTGTAATTGTATAGCTAGTTAAAACAGTCGGGCTAGCAATAGTACTATATGTTGTTGAACTTGATAATCCAATAGGCGGATTCCAAGACCATGAATAATTAGTTGAACCAACACCTGCAATTTCAATTAATGTTGGGCCGCAAATTTTAGCCGTATCACTAACACCAGGCGTACAAGCCGAACCGCCAGCAGCTGAAGCGCCTGGATAAGAAATTGTCATTAAACTATTTAGGGCTAAGTTTATGTCCGTTGAACGCAAAATAGTAACGAAGGAAAAAAACCTTGATGTACCTGGTAAAAAGGTTTGGATTTTGTACGCAAGAGAAATCGCTTCATCTGCGGTTGAAACAGTTCCTGGAACACCATTTAAAGGGGCAACGCTATTCCAAATATTAAAAGCGTTTCTGTTTGAAAAACCACCCTTACAGACTCTGAAATCAACCCCAACACCAGCTAAAGCCATGTATGATGCTCCAGAAAGTCCTGACGCTAATTGGGTAGCTTGAACTGCTGCAATTCCACAAGAACCAACGCCAGAAGGTTGCGAAACAATAGAATTTGTTGTTACAAAAGATCCACTTATTGATTGATTATTATCTGGATCTAAACTCCTATAATAATACATTTCAGGTATTGTAGCAGCTGAATTATTTGTAAACTTTACAGTTGTAGTGTAATATAAGTTGTTTATTCCTAATGAATAGGTAATGTTTGCTGTTATGTTGTTTGTTCCGCTAATTGCTGCTCCACTCCAACAAATTGTTTTTGCAACCCCACTATTTTGATAAGCAATAGTGTTTCCTATTCCAAAATCGTTAAGCGATCCATTTCTATTACAATGCAACTGTAAGCCCCCTCCAGTACTCCCAATTAAAACTCCCCAACCATTTTCAGGTGAGCCTGGAGTATAAAAATCACCATTATAATTTAACCAGCTACTAACTAAAGGATCTGCAACAAAACCCGATAAACCTACCGCACCTCTAAAACGCCAAGGCACACCAGTTACTGGTGGTGGTGTATTTGCACCTTCATAGCCACCTGATAATTCAACACCAATTTGAACACTAGTACCTTGAATAAAAGCATCCCCACCTCCTCCAATTTGTGCTGTTAGCTTATTTATACAAAGCAAAGTTGCAATTAGAACTATTCTTTTTGTAAGATTTTTAAAATAAATCATGTTATATTATTATAAATGGCAATTAATATTTTTAAATGCCTAGTAATTTCTTAACACAAAGATATTATTATTTTAAACTTTAGAATTATAATTGAGTAAAGGCTTTGTTTCGATTATTGAAAGTATATATAGAAATAGTAAAAACGTTTGCAAATTTTGCAATTAAGCCTCTTTTAACAATTCACTAGCTTTTTAGTTTTTTTCAATTAAATAACTAAGCAAATTAGGTCTTTTTAACGAAATTATTTTTTGTGATTTCTGTGAAACAGTAAATTATAAAGTTTTTGCCATTACCCCCTCCCTTTTTTTCATTTTCTTACAAAAAATATGTATTTTTTTCTTGCATACCCCCTCTTTTTGACATACTTTTGTAAAAAAATAAAGAAATTATGTCTACTAGAAGAGTTTTAGCTATGCAGGAAGTTGGAAAACGCACTCCTGTTGAATTTAATAATAACAACCAACAGGTTTCTAAATATTATGGGGCCAATGTGTTTGGATTAGACGCTATGCGTGAATTTTTATCTGAGGAAGCCTTTAATAGTATCCAAAATTCAATGAATCAGGGTACAATTGTAGAACGTAAAATGGCAGATCAAGTTGCTTCTTGCATGAAAGCATGGGCCCAAAGCAAAGGCGTTACTCATTTCACGCACTGGTTTCAACCATTATCAGGAGCAACCGCAGAAAAACACGATGGTTTTTTTGAACCAATAGAGGGCGGAAGAGCAATAGAACGTTTTAGCGGAAACGCATTAGTTCAACAAGAACCAGACGCCTCTTCTTTTCCAAATGGCGGCATACGTAATACATTTGAGGCGCGCGGTTACACGGCTTGGGACCCAACTTCGCCGGCATTTATTTGGGGAGAAACATTATGTATTCCAACCATTTTTATTTCATATACAGGCGAATCTTTAGATTTTAAAACGCCTTTATTAAAATCACTACATGCCATTGATAAAGCTGCAACTGATGTTTGTCAATACTTTGATAAAAATGTAACAAAAGTAATTGCAACATTAGGTTGGGAACAAGAATATTTTTTAGTGGATTCGGCCTTATATAATATTCGTTTTGATTTACAACAAACAGGCAGAACTTTATTTGGACATGCGCCTGCAAAAGGTCAGCAATTAGAAGATCATTATTGGGGATCAATTCCAGAAAGAGTTTCTGCATATATGCGTGATTTTGAATACGAATCACATTTACTAGGTATTCCAGTTCGTACTCGACATAATGAAGTTGCACCAGCTCAATTTGAATGCGCTCCAGTTTTTGAAGAAACCAATTTAGCCGTAGATCATAATTTATTATTGATGGATGTAATGGAAAAAGTTGCTATTCGTCATAACTTTAGAGTGTTAATGCACGAAAAACCTTATGCAGGTGTTAACGGTAGCGGAAAACATAACAACTGGAGTTTAGCAACAAACACTGGTAAAAATTTATTATCACCAGGTAAAACTCCTAAAACTAATTTACAATTCTTAACCTTTTTTGTTAATGCAGTAAAAGCTGTTTATGAACATGCTGATTTATTGCGTGCTTCAATTGCATCTGCAAATAACGACCACCGACTTGGTGCAAATGAAGCTCCTCCAGCAATTATGTCTGTTTTTTTAGGAGAACAATTATCAAAAGTTTTAGATGAATTAGAAAAAGCAGTTCATTCTGGAAAGATGAGTCCTGAAGAAAAAACAGCTTTAAAAATGAATATCGGCCGTATACCAGATATTTTATTAGATAATACAGATAGAAACAGAACATCACCTTTTGCATTTACAGGAAATAAATTTGAATTCCGTGCTGTTGGATCATCAGCTAACTGTGGTGGACCGATGACTGTTTTAAACGCAATTATGGCAGAGCAATTAGTATCCTTTAAAAAAGATGTAGATGCTTTAATAAATAATAAAGTAGAAAAAGACGAAGCTATTTTTCAAGTATTAAAAAAATACATTATTGAAAGTAAGCGTATTCGTTTTGAAGGAAATGGTTACGGTGATGCATGGAAAATAGAAGCTAAAAAAAGAGGATTATCTAATATTCCAACAACACCGGGCGCTTTAGAAGCAATGATTACAAAAAAATCTTTAGCAATGTTTGAATCACAAGGCATTTTAAATCACCGTGAACAAGAAGCGCGTTATGAAATTAGTTTAGAAACTTACACAAAAAAAATACAAATTGAAAGTAGAATTATTGCCGACATGGTTGATAATCAAATTATACCAAGCACTTTGACATATCAAAAAGTATTAATAGATAATGTAATAGGTTTAAAAAATATTTTTAGTTCCACTGACTTTAAAAAAACAAGTGATACTCAAATTGCACTTATCAAAGAAATTAGCGAACGTGTATCTATTATTAAAAAAGCCGCTGATGATATGACTGAAGAACGACGCAAAGCAAATAATTTAGACAGCACTAAAAACCAAGCTCATGCATATTGTGAAAAAGTTAAGCCGTTTTTTGAAACCATACGCTACAACGTTGATAAATTAGAAAATATTGTAGACGATGCAACATGGCCATTACCTAAGTATAGAGAAATGTTGTATTTAAGATAATCTAATTAATGAACTTATATTATAAAAAAATCCCCAATGGGGATTTTTTTATACAGAAATTACGACTTATTTTTAATTAACCCGCATAAACTTCCTCCTTTTTGAAATAACTGATTAATTCGTTTTTCAACCTCAGCATTTTTTTCTAAAACTGGGGCGTGATGTGGTTTTATTCGCGCATCAATAATCATGGCATCGCAGCTAAAATGTTTAAATTCTGTTTTTGAATTTATTCCGTAAACATCATGACTTGGGTTAGATCTCGTAAACGTTACCCATAGCCAGTTTTTTAAATTCTCTGCTGTAAATACCGAATCATCAGCGATAACAATTAATGGAAACTGACAAAATAAATTATCTTTTACCTCGTAATTAAAATCTTCAAACTCTTGCTTTGCTTTATCGTATGATTCAAATTTATTTCCTTGAAAAATTAAAACGCCATCAAACACAATGTGAGGATTTATAAACGTTTTTAATGTTTTAAAATCTTCGGCAACTACGCTTCCTAATTCTCTTTTTTTATCGCCATAAGCAGCCACAACTAATTTACTACCACTATTTAAACCCGTTCCACTATAATCTAACGTATCGATGCTTGTATTAGTGTAAAAGTGTAAATCTCTTTTTAAATCAATACGCTCGAGCATGTATTTATAAAACTCTTTTTCGTTATGCGTGCTGATTTTATTCGTTTCGTCAGCTGTGATGAATAAAAATTTAGCTAAACTTAATTGACCTTTTCCCAAGATCAGATTAGCCTGAGTTAATAATTCTGCAGGCTGTTTTGTTTGACTATAAGGCGTATAACGCTCGCTACCTATTGCAAGTAAAAGCGGATGCACGCCGGCAGCATCAACAGCATGAACTTCTTTTACGCCAGGCAATTCATGTTTTATAGCATCGCCAGTTAATTCGTGTATTAATTCTCCAAAACTTGTATCTTCTTGCGGCGGTCTGCCAACTGCTGTAAAAGCCCATATAGCATCTTTACGATGATATACTTTATGAACTTTCATTAATGGAAAATCATGCTTTAAACTATAATAACCCAAATGATCTCCAAATGGGCCTTCAGGTTTATTTTCATTCGGAAATACTTCGCCGGTAATTACAAAATCAGCATCTGTGCTAACACAAAAACCATCTTTATAAGTGTATCTAAATCGTCTTTTACCTAAGGCACCTGCAAAAGTAGCTTCGCTCAAACCTTCTGGTAATGGCATAACTGCAGCAAGCGTATGGCTTGGTGGACCTCCAATAAAAATAGAAACTTTTAAAGGTTTGCCTAGCTTATTTGCTTTTGCTTGGTGTACACCAATACCACGATGCAATTGATAATGTAACCCTATTTCTTTATTTAAAATATAATCATTTCCTGTTAATTGTATACGATACATTCCTAAATTAGAATTCATGATGCCCGGTTTATCAGCATCTTCGGTATAAACTTGAGGTAGTGTTACAAATGCACCACCATCTTTTTCCCAATGTTTTATTAACGGTAATTTATCAATTGTTGTTTCTTTATATAAAACAGGTTTCGAAAATGGGTTTTTTAATGGTAATGCTGAAAACGCTGTTAAAGCAATGTTGATATATTTAAATGGATTATTCAAGCCTTTGATTGGATTATTTTTTAAATCAATCAAGGTTTGCATTTTTGTAAACGTATCTCTAAAAATAAACTTACTTCTTTCTAAAGTGCCGAAAATATTACTGGCACATTTAAATTCACAACCTTTCACGTTTTCAAACAATAAAGCTGGTCCGTGCATTTCATAAACCCTTAACTGAATGGCGGCCATTTCTAAATGAGGATCAACTTCTTCGGTTATCCTTACTAAAAGTTTATTTTTTTCTAAGTCGTCGAGACAGGATTTTAAATCTTTATACATATCAATAATTAAACACCTTAAATATAAAGAGGTTTAAATTAATATTTACATTTGATATTTTAATTTATATGTTAAGTAAACAAAATAAACAAATTGCTATTAAATGGTTCGAAGCCTTTAATGCTCATGATTTAGAAAACTTGTTGAGCTTATACAGCCAAACAGCAAAGCATTATAGCCCAAAATTAAAAGTTCGTTTACCTGAAACACAAGGCTTAATTTGCGGAAAAGATGAATTAAGAAACTGGTGGAAAGATGCGTTTGACCGTATACCAAGTTTAAAGTATGAGGTGAAGAAATTAACTGCAGATGATCATCAAGTTTTTATGGAATATATTCGTCATGCTGATGGTGACGAAGATTTAATGGTTGGCGAAGTTTTAGAAATTGAAAATGGGCTAATTATGTTTTCGAGGGTTTATCATGGGTAAAAAATATGTGGAAAAAATATTTACTTTTGCATCCTAAAAACTAAAAAATGAAAACCATCGACAACCTAAATTTTTTAAATAAACGCGCCTTAGTAAGAGTAGATTTTAACGTTCCATTAAATGATAATTTTGAGGTAACAGACACAACACGAATAGTTGCAGCTATTCCTACAATTAAAAAAATTATTGAACTTGGCGGAAGTGTTATTTTAATGTCACATTTAGGAAGACCAAAAGATGCTTCGACAGGCTCAGCAACTAGTTCTAATAGCAAATATTCTTTAAAACATACGGTAAAGACAATTCGTGATTTAGTTGGACTGCCAATAGAATTTGCAGATGATTGTATTAGCGACGAAGCTTTCAAATTATCTTCAAATTTAAAGCCTGGCCAAATTTTGTTATTAGAAAATTTACGATTCTACAAAGAAGAAGAAAAAGGCGACTTAGCATTTGCAGAAAAATTAAGTAAGCATGGCGACATATACGTAAATGACGCTTTTGGAACCGCTCATCGTTCGCACGCTTCAACTGCTGTAATTGCACAGTTTTTTAAACCAGATTCAAAATGTTTGGGTTATGTAATGGCGAACGAAGTGGCGAGTATCGATAAAGTAATTAATGGTGCTGAAGCACCTTTTACAGCAATTGTTGGTGGAGCAAAAGTGAGTGATAAAATTTTAATTATTGAGCAATTGATGAATAAAGCCAATAATATTTTAATTGGCGGCGGCATGGCATTTACCTTTGTAAAGGCAATGGGAGGAACAATTGGCAAATCATTATGTGAAGACGATAAATTAGATTTAGCAAAAGAATTGTTACTAAAAGCAAAAGCAAAAGGGGTTAATTTATACATACCTACTGATGCTGTAATTGCTGATAATTTTGCAAACGATGCTAATATCAAACATTGCAACATTAATGAAATACCTGATGGTTGGATGGGCTTAGATATTAGCACAGAAACAATAAAAACTTATTCGGAGGTAATAAAAAACTCTAAAACCATTTTATGGAACGGACCAATGGGTGTTTTTGAAATGAGCAGTTTTGAAAATGGCACTAAAGAAGTTGCCTTTGCCATTTGTGAGGCTACAAAAAATGGTGCTTTCAGCCTTATTGGTGGAGGTGACAGCGTTGCGGCTATTAATAAATACAATTTAGCAAGCCAAGTTAGTTACGTGAGTACTGGTGGCGGAGCGTTATTAGAATACATTGAAAATGGCACATTGCCAGGAGTAAGCGCCATTGATTAAAAAAAAGAACATTTTTTAGGGTATTAATTGTGCAAAATCTTTGAGGTATTGCGATTAAGATAATTAAAAAAATAGGTTATATTTGAAACTTAATAAATAAAAAATTATGGAATTATATTTAGACTCAGCTAACCTTAAAGAAATTGAAGAAGGTTTTAAATTAGGTTTTTTAAGTGGCTTAACAACTACGCCAACCTTTATGCAAAAGGAAGGAATTACTGATATTGACGGGACAATTGTAAAATTAAGTAAAATAGTTCCTGTGCTTCAAATTGAAGCATTGGGCAATACAGCTGAAGAAGTTTTAGCAGAAGCTGAACGTCAATTAGCTTTAGGTTTAGATCCTAAAAAAACAGTATTTAAAATTCCAGTTTCATTAGAAGGCGTAAGAGCTTGTAAAATGTTACGCGATAAAGGATATTTAGTAAACGTACATTTAGTATATACTTTACAACAAGCTTACATGGCTATGCAAGCTGGTGCAACTTATGTGTGTCCTTTAGTTGGTCGTTTGCAAGACCAAGGTCATGATGCTTTAACTTTAGTAGAGCAATGTGTTGATGCGGTTGAAGTTTACGGATATGATACAAAAATCATGTTCTCTTCTGTTCGTCATGCTGAGCATGTTCGTAATGCAATAAACATTGGTGTTCACACAATTACAGTTCCATTAAAAATTATCAAACAATTAACTGAAAATAACTTCACAACTTTAGGTACTGACCAATTTATTCAGGATACTAGATTAATGATGGTTAGAGTTAAAGAAGCAATAAAAGCAACGAACCCATTAGTAACTGAGAACACTTCAGTAACTGATGCAATTGTAAAAATGACTGAATTTGGATTTGGAGCAGTTACGGTTACTAAAGCTGATGGAAGCATAAAAGGCGTATTTACAGATGGTAGTCTTCGTAAATTAATTGGTGAAAAAGGAAGAGATATTTTAACTAAAAATTTATCAGATTTAGAATATAGAGAACCCATTACTATTGATGCGAACGTATTATTAAATGATGCAAATGTTTTATTTAAGAAAACAAATGTAGATACAATTGTAGTAACTGAAAATGGCAAACCAATTGGTATGTTGGATATTCAAGATATGAAAGGATAAATCTATTTGCAAAAAATAAGGTTACTTGTCAATACAATAATTATAAAAAAATCATGAAACATTTATTTACAATAACCTTATTTTTTATTTGTGCATTGAGTGCAAATAGTCAAATTTCAATAACAGGGAGCAATATGCCTGCTTCTGGAGATACAGTAAGATTTAGTAACGCCCAATCAACTAGCGTTGGAAATTATACAATAACTGGGGCAAATTATAATTGGAATTTCAGCACGCTTATTCCAACAGGTCAAGCAATCCGAAAATTTCAAGCATCAACGTCAACACCTTACTTCTTTTATTTTTTACCTCCACAATTTGGAGAAAAAACTTTAGACTCTGTTCCATTACCATCTTTGCCATTAGGATTTCCAAGTATTTCTATTAAAAATATTTATAGTTTTTACCGTAAAACTCCTATTATTGGCACAACTACATCTTTTGATGCAGAAGGATTAGGCTTAAGTTTATCAAGTATACCAGTTGGGGCTACATTTACTGATAATGATGAATTATATAATTTTCCATTAAATTATTTAGATAAAGATTCAACAACATTTAATTTAACAACGCCAACAAGTTCATTAATTCCGTTTACATATAAAAAACGTGGATATAGAATTACTAAAGCTGATGGTTGGGGATCAATTACTACGCCATACGGAACAGCTAATTGCCTCAGAGTAATTACTACACAGTTTTCGATTGATACCATTAAAATTAATGCCTTACCAGCACCATTCAATAAATTTGGTTTTCCAAATTATGAGAGAAAATACCAATGGTTAACATTAGGAGAAAAAATTCCTTATTTTGAAATTATCGGTACATTAGTTGGCACTAACTTTACACCTACACAATATAGATATAGAGATGTAGTTAGAACCTTTGTAGGAATTGAAGAGCCAAATCAACAAATTGCGCTAAGTGTTTTCCCTAATCCTTCGGCAAATCAATTTACACTAATAATTCCTCAAAATAACCAAGCAGTTACTGGTACATTAACAGATTTGCAAGGTAAAATTATTTTAACACAACAGTTTTTAAAAAACAATGATATTGTTAATCAACACCAATTAAACGTTTCAGATTTACCAAAAGGTATTTATATTTTAACTTTAACCACACCTTTACAAAAACAAAACTTAAAAATTATTGTACAATAATTTTATATACTCAATAATTAATTTATTTTTACGCCAAATATTTTAAACCAACAATTTATGAGCTCACATAACGACGATCACAATCATTCAACAGAACCAAAAAAAGTTCAATTTCGTACTCCATTAATAATGGGTTTTGTAACAGTTTTGCTTATTTTTTTAGCAGTAAGTACGTGTGATCCGAAACACGCATGTTGCGAAAATCCAAAAGAAAATTGTGAATCTAAATGTGAAAAAGATACAGCCAAACATAGCGAACACGAAGCCGCTCCTGAAGCACATACAGTTGAGACTGTTGTTGATACAAATGCAGTTCACGCTACGTTAGATACTTTAGCAAAAGAAGCAGAAGGTATGCCAAAAGCACATCATTAAGCTTTTTATTTATAAAATTAATTAAAGAGTAGGATTTTGTTTAGATAAACAAAATCCTACTCTTTTTTATTTTAAAATAATATTTAACCCCAAACACAATTAAAGTACTGCCCCCAAACTGTTAGTTATCCTGAATTTAATTAAGTGTCAAGGGAGATGCTGAATCAAGTTCAGTATGACATGCCACGAAACTGAACGTAGTTAATTATTTAGCAATTCATTTGCATTTTTTAATGCAATTTCGGTTGGTTTACCTGAACTCAACATTTTAGCAATTTCTTCTATACGCTCAACTTCATTAAGTCTCTTAATATGCGAAGTTGTTTTTTCTTTAGAATCCATCTTATAAACAAATAAATGATTTTTACCTTTACTAGCCATTTGTGGTAAATGCGTAATTGTAATTACCTGAAGTGATTTCCCCATTTTTTCGAGTATAATTCCAATTTTATCAGCAACATCTCCACTTACACCAGTATCAATTTCATCAAAAACTATGGTTGGCAATAAAGTGCGTTCCGCTAACAGAGATTTAAGACAAAGCATTAATCGAGAAAGTTCGCCACCAGATGCTGTTTTTCCAATTTCTTTAAAATCCTGTCCCTTATTTGCTGAAAATAAAAACTCAATTTTATCCAATCCATTAATTGAAAACGTATCTAAATCAGAAATTGAAATTTTAAATTGTGCATTTGGCATTGAAAGATTCGACAATAACACTTTAATATTTTCTTCAATTTCCGATACAGATTCTTTTCTCTTTTTTGAAAGCGTTTTAGCCAAATTCAGACAATTTTTTTCTTGTTCTGAAATTTCTTTTTGTGTTTTTTCAATACTTAATTCTATGGAAGAAAATTGCTGCAACTTATCTTCAAACGAATTTTTTATTTCTAATAATTCGTCTTCTGTTTTTACATTATGTTTTTTTAGAAGCTTATTAAGTTTGTCGAGCTGAGCGTTTACAATTTCTAATTTTACGTTATCGTAAACCACATCTTCTTCAACAGAATTAATATCAGCATTTAATTCTTTTAATTCAATACTTAGTGAATTAATACGTTCATATAATTCATTAAACTGACTTCCAAATTTAGAAATGCTTTGTAAGCCTTGTTTTAATTGAGCTATAGCCGATAACACATTTTCGTCGCCACCATTTATAACAACACTTGCTTTAACTAAATTCCCTTTTATAAATTCTGCATTTTCGAGCGTTTCACTTTCATCCTCTAACAATTTTAGTTCTCCAATTTTTAAATTGGCTTCTTTTAATTCTGTAAACTGAAACTGAAAATAATCAAACTCTTTTTTTGCTTGCAATTCCTGTTCTAAAAATTCGGCTAATTGCTTTTTTAATTTTTGTAAGGAAAGGTATTGTTTTTTGTAATCGAAATATAAAGCCGTTGTTTTTGCAAAGGCATCAACTAACTCTAATTGAAAATGATTTTCTTTTAATAAAATAGTTTCGTGTTGCGAATGTATATCTATTAACTGCTCACTTAATTCTTTAATAATTGCAAGGGTTACAGGCGTGTCATTCACAAAAGCGCGCGACTTACCTTCAACTGTAATTTCTCTTCTTATACTAGTTACATCTTCATAATCTAATTCGTGTTCTACAAAAAAAGATTTTAACTGGTACTTTGATAAATCAAAACGAGCCTCGATAATACACTTCTTATCTTTATTATTTAAAGCATTTATATCAAATCTATTTCCTAAAGTTAAGCCAAGCGCTCCTAATAATATTGATTTCCCTGCACCAGTTTCTCCTGTAATAACGGTTAAACCATCATTAAATTGAATTTCTGTTTCTTCAATTAAGGCAAAATTTTGGATGCGAATACTTTGTAACATATTTTATAAATATCGTCATTTAAATAATTTTTATGTTTCTGCTTTCCCAAAAAATACACCTTTTTTTCAACAAAACTAAACGTCAAAATTTCAATCACTAAATAATACTTTGCTTTTAATCATTCAAATACTGATTTTACCCAATTCAGTGTAACTAAAAGTATATTATAGCGTAATAAGAGAAGACTTAAACTAAATATGTAATAATTATTTTTTTGTTATGAGGCAGCTAAAAATAACCAAGCAAATAACTAATAGGGAAACGGCTTCCCTTGAT
>CAIYSA010000252.1 GCA_903928655.1 uncultured Bacteroidota bacterium | reverse complement strand
TTATCAATTAACTTAAAAATACTATTTTTATATAAAAAACAAAAAAAGACAATTATGAAACATTCATTTATTTTAATTTCATTATTATTGATTACGTCAATTTCTATTGGCTGTAAAGCTAAAAAAGAAGCTAAATCTACTACTATTACAAATACATCAGAAGCTTCAGCGATTGGAATAACAACTTGGGTTGATGATGAAAAAACAACTCAATACAGACTTATTATTTCTTTTATTAGCAAAGGCGCTGGAGTTGATTCTAAATTAAATGCAGCAATAACTGCATATGCTTCTGCTCATCCTAAAAAACCATCAAGCAAAATTATTTCTTGGGGAAGAGAAGGGGAAAGTGATCTTTGCTTTTCGTTAAAAGAATTAACTAAAACAGAACAAAGTGAATTTATTGCTGAAATCAAAAAAATAGTTGGCGTCTCTGATATGGCATTATTAATTGAAAACACTAAATGTATGCACGCAGCAAGATAAGTTTTAAATAAATATAAAAAAACGCATTGAAAATTTCAATGCGTTTTTTGTTTAAATCAACTAAATAACTACAATTTTTTTAAATGTTTTTGAGTTGCTAACGCAAACTTAATTTCCGAATAAGTATAATTATCACCCAGTACTAACTTTAAAGCGCTAGAAATTTCAGTATCATGCTTTTTAGAAAGTTGAATTATTGATTCACATTTTTCTTTACTCACAAATTGTGCTACAGGTATCATTCCTAAACTCACATAATAAGCTAAATGATTTGCAATAGTAACTTCAGTTAAGTTTCTTTTTTTTGCTATTTCAAACATTGTATTTCCTTCTTTAAACAAATTGAAACTTTCTAATTTCGTGTCAACTTTTACTTTTTTTACTGGTGAATTTTTTTTTACTTTTTTTACAGAATTCGATTTTAAAGTATTTGTGGGATTTAACAAACTACCATCAGATTTTTTTGTAATGACGATACTATCTCTTACTAATTGCAAGCGATCCGATTGATTTGACAATAATTTGAATTGTTGTTTACTAAACTCAGTATTCGAAATAATATTATTTAAAATCAAAGTTACCTTATCAATTGCTTGGGTTTGTTTAAACACAAAACTTTCCAATTCTAAAAGTTCGGTCAAATAGGTTTTAATTTGTTTTTCATCTTTCAAACTTTCAATTAAACTTAAAATATTTTTAGACATTGAAATTAAAATCGGATAAAAATAATTTTTAGCTGATTGGTTTCTTGATGCTAATGTTTCAAGAAATTCAGAATTTTGATTTTGAAATAAGCCATGCAATTGGTTACCAAACTTATCGGCATTTTGCTTTAAAACCTCAAAGGATTTAAATAATTCTATTACCCAATCTTTATGCTTTTGTTTATTAGAACGTTCTTCTGTTTTATCATAACTTTCGCTATGTGTTTTTATCTGAAAATACAAATCTGAAAAATTATAGGTTTTATATAATTCAGTTTGTATAAATATAATTTTTTCGAATTCAATAGTATCTGCAATTTCTTTTGTTGCTGGTTTATTATCAGAATACTGAACCAAAACATCATCTTGCTTTATAGAAGCAAATTGAATTGGCGCAGTCAATATTAATCCGTCTAAAGATTTTAAACGTGATAATGCAACATATACTTGACCTGCTGCAAATGCTCTATTAACATCCAAAATTGCTTTTTCAAACGTTAAGCCTTGGCTTTTATGAACTGTTATTGCCCATGCCAATTTAATAGGAAAGTGTGTAAAGGTACCAATTACCTGTTCTTCAACATCATTAGTAACATCATTTAATTCATATTTTTTATTTTCCCATTGATGTGTTTCTACTATAAAAGGTGGTGAATGATCTTCAAATTCAACTTCAATTTCGGTTGCTGTTAGTTTTGAAACAACTCCAATTTTTCCATTAAAAAATAATTGCTTACCCGAACTATCATTTTTAATAAACATGATTTGACTGCCAACTTTTAATTCTAAAGTTTCTTCTAATGGAAATGTATTTTCTTTAAAATCACCATCGATAATAGCTTTATAAAAAAAAGATTTTCCATGCAAGGCCTGCAAGGCTGTTTTATTTAAGGTGTCGGCCTTTGCATTATGCGTTGTAAGTGTAATTGTATTTAGTGCGGTTGCAGCATTAAAATTAGGCTTATAATAAGAATTTAATAATTCAGTATCTGCACTTGTTATTTTATTATTACGTAGGTTGTTTAATAAATTAATAAACCGAGAATCTGATTGGCGATAAATTTTATCTAACTCAATATAAATGGGTTTATTATTTCGCAAGACCTGAGCATCAAAAAAATAAACACTATTATAATATTGCTTCAATATTTGCCACTCATCATCCTTTACAACTGGGGGTAACTGCATTAAATCACCAATAAATAATACTTGAGCTCCACCAAAAGGCTTGTTATTTTCTCGTTTTATGTATTTTAAAATCATGTCAATCCCATCCAATAAATCTGCGCGAAGCATGCTCACTTCATCAAT
>CAIYSA010000251.1 GCA_903928655.1 uncultured Bacteroidota bacterium | reverse complement strand
AAACAGAAAAAAAAAGAAAACTAAATAAATCAGTAAAAAGTTAAACCGTTATTATGATAAAAAAAGTACCTAATTGGCTAATTATTATAGCTATTATAGCATTAATAGTCTCAACAAAATTTATTTTTTTTCCAAAAAAAGATGATAAATCTGCCGGAAATAAAGTAAAAAGTAAGTCTTTCATTGCAGTTAATTATTTTGTTTTAAAGCCTGTTTTATTCGACAACTCTGTTTTTGCAACAGGAAAAATCGGTGCATTTAATCAAATTGATATTTTGCCAGAAATAAGTGGAAAGGTTTTATCCATTTATTTTAAAGAGGGCGAAGCTGTTACAAAAGGTAGTTTGTTAGTTAAATTAAATGATGCTGATTTGCAAGCGCAACTATTAAAGTCTAAAACGCAAATAAAATTATCCGAGCAAAAGCTAGAACGTTTAAAAAAGCTATTAATAATTAATGGTATAAGTCAGGAAGAATTTGACATGCAGGATAACGAATTAAATTCTTTAAAAGCAGATCAGGCATTTGTTTTAGCCCAACTTGCAAAAACTAATATTGTCGCCCCTTTTACTGGAGTCATGGGTTTAAACAATGTTAGTGAAGGCTCCTTTGTAAATACTACTTCGGCAATTGTTTCGTTAGTTCAAATGAAGCCATTATTTGTTGAGTTTTCTGTTCCTGAAAAATATAGTGAACTATTTGTAAAGGGAACTTCAATTAATTTTTCAAACGAGAATACAGATAGTAAAATTCAAAATACAGCAACTATTTATGCAATTGAACCTATTGTTGATGAGGTGACTAAAACTATTAAAGCACGCGCTGCTTATAATGGAAATCAGCATTTTTATCCAGGAAGTTTTGTAAAAGTATTTGCTAATTTGGGAGAAACTGAAAATGCACTTATGATACCCACCCAATGTGTAATACCAACTCTTAAAGGACAGAAAGTTTTTGTATACGATAACGGAATTGCCATCGAAAAAATGGTTAAAATAGGAGTTAGAACAGACACAAAAATTCAAATTACCGAAGGCTTAACTGCTGGAGATACAGTTATTACAACTGGATTATTATCTGTGAAAAAAGATTCACAGTTAAAATTATTAAAAGCAGAAAACTAAGATGGATTTAGCAGAATTAAGTGTCAAACGACCAGTATTAGTTACCGTTTTTTCAATCATCATTATTTTGTTTGGAGCAATTGGTTTTAAGTATTTAGGAGTTCGTGAATTTCCATCTATCGATCCACCTGTAATAACGGTAAGGACAAGTTATACAGGAGCAAATGCTGATGTTATTCAATCGCAAATTACCGAACCGTTAGAAAAAGCAATTAATGGAATAGATGGAATTAGAACTTTGTCATCGTCTTCCAATCAAGGGTCAAGTATTATTACTGTAGAGTTTAATTTGAGTTCAAATTTAGAAGCTGCCGCAAATGATGTTCGCGACAAGGTTTCGCAAGCGGTAAGGCAATTGCCTCAAGATATTGATGCACCACCAGTTGTTTCAAAAGCTGATGCCAATTCAGATCCTATTGTTTCAATGACCCTAGTTAGTGATACGCGTTCGTTACTAGAAGTAAGTGATTATGCCGAAAATGTTATAGCACAAAATTTACAAACTATTTCTGGTGTAAGTGCGGTTCAAATTTGGGGGCAACGTCGCTACTGCATGCGTATTCGTTTAAAACCAGATAAAATGGCTGCATATAGCCTCACACCGTTAGACATTAAGTTAGCTTTAGATAAAGAAAATGTGGATTTGCCTTCAGGTAAGATTGAAGGTAATTCTACTGAATTAACAGTAAATACAATTGGCAGATTATCTACTGTTTCTGAATTCGAAACAATGATTGTTAAAGAAAGCGAAAGCAATATTGTTAGGTTAAGAGATGTAGCTAATGTAGAATTAGGTGCTGAAAATGAGGAAACTATTTTAAAAGAATCTGGAACTCCAATGGTGGGCCTAGCATTGGTTCCGCAACCTGGAGCAAATTATATTGATATTTCTGATGAATTTTATAAACGTTATGAAATCCTTAAAAAAGATTTACCGAAAGATTATACTATTAATATTGCTTTAGATAATACTAGGTTTATTAAAAAATCAATTGTTGAGGTTGGTGAAACATTAATCATTGCTTTACTTTTAGTTATTCTAATTATATTTTTATTTTTT
>CAIYSA010000250.1 GCA_903928655.1 uncultured Bacteroidota bacterium | reverse complement strand
AACAAGAGCTTTTTAAAATTTATTTTTTATCGTTTTTATTTCACTAAAACTTTGCTAAAAATTGAAGTCATTATTTCTTCATTTTCCATTGCATGTCTTTTTGCAAAACCAGTTGCCGGACTTGCAGCAGCTTCTCTACCAATGTATTTTAATTTTAGTGAGCGTAAATTATTATCTACAAAACGCCATGGACCCATATTTTCAGGCTCTTCCTGAACAAATAAATACTCAGTTGCTTTATTGTATTTTTTTAAAATCACATCAATTTGTTTTTGCGGAAAAGGATATAATTGTTCTAAGCGAATAAATGTAATATCACTACAGCCATCTTTTTCTCGTCGTTCAATTAAATCATAATAAACTTTTCCAGAACAAAATGCTACGCGTGTAACTTTATTAGAATCAGCTGTATCATCTAATACTTCTTGGAAATTTGCTTTTGTAAAGTCGGTTAATTTACTTACACAAGTTGGGTAACGCAATAATTTTTTTGGAGTAAAACAAACTAATGGTTTACGGAAGTCTCTTTTTAATTGGCGACGAATAACATGGAATTGTTGTGCTGGCGTTGTAGCATTTACAATTTGCATATTATTTTCGGCACATGCTTGTAAAAAACGTTCCATGCGAGCAGATGAATGCTCCGGCCCTTGTCCTTCATAACCATGAGGTAATAATAAAACTAAACCATTCATTCGACGCCATTTGTATTCGGCAGAAGTTAAGTATTGGTCAATTATAATTTGTGCACCATTAAAGAAATCACCAAACTGAGCTTCCCAAATAGTTAATGAATTTGGCGAAGCAAATGCGTAACCATAATCAAAACCTAAAACAGCATACTCACTTAACAACGAATTGTAGATGTTTAATTTTGCGTCAGCATCAATATTATTTAGTGGTGTGTATTCTTCTTCACTATCTTCAATTTTAACTACAGCATGACGGTGTGAAAATGTTCCACGCTCAACATCTTGTCCACTAAAACGAACAGGGAAACCTTCTTTCATTAATGATGAATATGCTAACAATTCGCCCATTGCCCAATCAAAATTATCTTTGGTAATCATGGCTTTTCTATCATCAAAAACCTTTTGAATTTTATTAAAGAACTTTTTGTCTTTAGGTAATTCAGTTGTTTTGTTTGCTAATTCTAAAAATAATTTCTCGTCAATTGCTGTTTTTGGTGATTCGTCAAAGGATGAGTCTGTTGCCATTTGCACGCCTTTCCAAGTGCCTTCTAAGAATGAAGTAATTTTTACAGTTTCAGCTTTTTTAGCTTCATCTAAATTAGAATCTAATTCTGCTTTAAATGTATTTTCAATTTCTTTTGCTTCATTAGCTAATTCTGAACCATCGAGTGCTAAACGTTTAACATAAATATCTTTTACATTAGGATGTGCCGCAATAGCTTTGTATAATAATGGTTGAGTGAAACGAGGTTCATCACCTTCGTTGTGACCATATTTACGGTAACATAAAACGTCAATAAAAACATCGCGATGAAATTCCTGACGAAATTCCATTGCTAATTTTGATATAAAACATAATGCTTCTACATCATCGCCATTAACATGAAATACAGGGCTTAATACTACTTTTGCAACATCAGTACAATAGGTTGATGAACGTGCGTCTAAAAAATTTGTTGTAAATCCAACTTGGTTATTAATCACAAAGTGTATAGTTCCACCTGTTTTATAGCCTTCTAATTGACTCATTTGCAAAGTTTCATAAACTACACCTTGGCCAGCAACTGCTGCATCACCATGTATTGCAATGGCACAAGCTTTTGAATTATCACCTTTGTGGCGGTTATCAATTTTTGCACGAACAATTCCTTGAGCAACTGGCGCAACGGTTTCTAGATGAGAAGGATTTGGCGTTAAACTAATATGAACTTTTTTACCACCATCACTTGTTTGATCTGATGAATAACCCATGTGGTATTTTACGTCACCATCAAATAAAGAATCTTCACTTGGTCTTCCTTCAAATTCAGTAAATACATCTTTATATGTTTTATTCATGATATTGGTAAGTACATTTAAACGGCCACGGTGAGCCATTCCAATAACATAATCTTCAATTCCTAAATTTACACCATGCTCCATTAAAGTATCCATAGCTGGTATTACTGCTTCTGCACCCTCTAACGAAAAACGTTTTTGTCCAACGAATTTAGTATGTAAATAATTTTCGAAAACAACAGCTTGTGTTAATTTTTTAAGAATTGTTTTTTTCTCATCTTTATTAAAAGCAGGAGTGTTTTTGTTTTTTTCCATGCGTTCTTGCAACCACTTTACAACTTTTGGTTCGCGCATGTATAAATATTCAACACCAATACTTTGACAATAAGTATGCTCTAAATGACTAATAATATCTTTTAGTTTAGCATTTGCTAAACCTACTTCATTACCAGCCTGAAAAACAGTTTCTAAATCTTTTTCAACTAAACCAAAATTTTGAATATCTAAAGTTGGCTCGTAAGTTCTTCGTTGACGAACAGGATTTGTTTTTGTAAATAAATGGCCACGTTGGCGATATCCATTAATTAATCCAATAACTTTAAATTCTTTAGTTACATTTTCAGGAATTGCACTGCCATCGTTTTCATAAGAAGTACGGGCAAATTCAAAGCCTTTAAAAAAATCTCTCCACGAAGCATCAACCGAATTGGAGTCTTGTGAGTATTGTAAAAATAGTTGTTCAATAGCGTTAACGTCGCTTGTGCCTACGAAGGAAAATTTGTCCATTTTAGTTTGTATAAAATAAAAGGCTAATTTAATGATTTTTTAAGCTATTTTCTCTATTTTTGTTAAGTGAAATATAGATTGTTTTTATTTTTTATACTTATTTATTCTATTGCTAGTTTTTCGCAAGAAAATCCTAATAGCAATTCCATACAAACATCTATAAAAGTAAGAGCATTACAAGAAAAAAAAGTTGAATATCATCGTCGAAGTAATGGTGAAAGTGATGGTTATCGCATTAAAATTCATTTTAGTGCTGATAAAACAAAAGCAAGAGAAGTTCAAGCAAAGTTTAATTCTAAGTTTACAGATGTTGCATCTTACGAAGAATACCAACAACCAAATTTTGTAATTAATGTTGGCGATTTTAAAACGAAATTAGAAGCATTTGAATTATTGAAAAGAATTCAAGCTGAGTTTCCTTATGCTTTTATTGTTAAAAGTAAAGTGCGCCCAATGAAATTGAATTAATAAATATTAAATACTTAGAATAAAAAAACCTTCAAGTTAGTTGAAGGTTTTTTTGATTTTTTTATAATCCTAATAAAACTTCTTCAGGAACTTTTCCGCCAAACAACATACGGCTTGGGTTTTCTAACATTTCTTTTACTTTAACTAAAAAGCCAACACTTTCTCTTCCATCAATAATACGGTGATCATAACTTAATGCAATGTACATCATAGGGCGAATAACCACTTGTCCATTCACTGCCATTGGTCTATCAACAACATTATGCATTCCTAAAATTGCACTTTGAGGAGGATTAATTATTGGAGTACTCATCATTGAGCCAAATACGCCGCCATTAGTGATTGTAAATGTTCCTCCAGTCATATCCTCAATCGTTAATTTCCCATCACGCGCTTTTACAGCTAAATCTTTAATTCCCTTTTCAATATCTGCAATGCT
Source organism: uncultured Bacteroidota bacterium (assembly GCA_903928655.1). Taxonomy (GTDB): domain Bacteria; phylum Bacteroidota; class Bacteroidia; order B-17B0; family Aurantibacillaceae; genus UBA4416. Next base: position 5,993 of record CAIYSA010000250.1, on the reverse strand, counting down.
CATTAATTCGGCATTACGTAATACAGGAACCATTAAACCTTTTGGCGCACTAACTGCAATTCCTATATCGCAATATTTATTATAAACTAATTCTTCACCATCAATCATTCCGTTTACAGCTGGATAATGATATAATGCTTCAGTAACTGCTTTTGTAAAGAAACTCATGAAGCCTACATTGCTTCCGTAAACTTCTTTAAATTTATCTTTATATTTTGCTCTAATCGCATAGATAGCTGACATATCAACTTCGTTAAAAGTCGTTAACATAGCAGTTTCATTTTTAACAGCAACTAATCGTTTAGCTACAGTTTTACGAAGGGAAGTCATTTTTGCACGTTCTTTTTCTCTTCCGCCTTTCCACGAATTAGAAAGAACTTCAACCGCCGTTGGCAAACCATTAGATAAAGCTGCTAAAACATCTTGTTTTGTAATTCTACCATCTTTACCTGTTCCATTTAATTGGTTAGGTTTAATATTGTTTTCAGCCATTATTTTTGCTGCAGAAATACTTGGAGTTCCCGAAGCATAATTAGTTGGTGAACTTGTTTTTGTTTCTGCTACTGGAGCGGCTTCTTTTTTAGCTTCTACCTTAACTTCAACTTTTGCAGTTTCCGCTTTTGCTTCTGGCTTAAATGATGTATCAATTTTTACAACTACTTGTCCAACGTTTACCGTATCTCCTTCGGCAGCTAACACTTCAATTTTTCCACTTTCTTCTGCATTAAGAGTTAAAGTTGCCTTGTCTGAATCTATTTCTGCTAAAACTTCATCTTTTTCAACTATATCGCCAGTGTTTCTTACCCAACGAGCAATTACCACTTCTGTTATCGATTCACCTGGGCTTGGTACTTTTAATTCTACAATTGCCATATTTCGTTTTTTATAAAAATTGAATTTTTTTAATACGATGTAAATTTATAAATATTATATCGATTAGCAATTTAAAAATCGAACGATTTTAAATATAGATATATTACTTTTTTAAAATAAAAAACCTTAGCATTAAGCCAAGGTTTTAAAGGTTATTTAAGGGAAATTATATATTAGTTTCTTTTTCCGAAAATATTAAGAAGAGATAAGAATAAGTTAATAAAATCTAAATACAAACTTAATGCACCCATTACAGCTAACTTTTTAAATGAATCTGATCCGTCGTTTTCAGCTAACATGTTTTTAATTTTTTGCATGTCGTAAGCAGTTAATCCAGTAAAAATTATAACAGCAATAACACTTATGATATAGCCCATTTGCGCACTATGCATAAAGTAGTTGATAAGTGAAGCAATGAAGATTCCAACAACACCTATCATTAAAATACTTCCTAATTTTGTTAAGTCAGTTTTTGTAAAGTAGCCTACGGCTGCCATAATACCAAATAAAGCAGAAGTAGATAAAAATATATTTACAATTGAACCAACTTGATAAATAATAAATATATAACTGATGCTAATTCCGAATAAAGCAGAGAAACCTAAAAATAAACCTGCAATTGCTAAATAAGGTAATTTTTTAAATCCTACTCCCATTCCAATTAACATGATTAATGGCGCAAAGGTAACGATGTGACCTAACATCGATTTGTGAACCATGCCATCTTCGCCTTGGGTAAGCATTAAATCAAGTAGGCTAGGAATGTAAGCAAATGATAAAGATGTAGCAGTGGTAATAACCATACCTGCAAACATCCATGCAAATACTGATGCTAAAAGGTTTTTTTGTGTGACAACTGATTCGTATTGAATATTGTCAATTTTTGTATTTCTGAAATTGTTATCCATTTTGGGTTGTTTTTTGGGTATAAAGATACAACTAAAAATAAGTTTTGATTTGCAAAAAATAGTTAAAGTTTAAGTAAAAGTTGAAACATAAACATGCGTGGTGGCCTAACGTCACCTGGCCTTAACGTGTATTCTGCATTTAAAAAATTATTAATTATTAATGATGTTTTTAAAATTGGGGTTATTTGATATGAGATTCTAAAATCATGAATCCAATCACCTTTATTGTTTTTTTGTCTATATTCTTTTAACCCTGGTAATATATAAAATGCTGGGTCGTCAAAATTAAGTGATGAAGTATTATATTCAGCCAAAATACTTTGCTCAAAGCGTTTATCAATATTTTTCATAAAGCTATAATAACGAGTGCTAAAGCCAACTGAAACTTTTTTATAATCAAATTGAATATCACTTTTAAATAAGTGTTGATTTCGGTATTTTAATAAGTTTGAATTTGGCAAAGAGCCTAAAGTGTCTTTTTTAGAATTGTAGTTTGGATTGATTGGATTTATATAAGTATAACCAGTAAGTGTTGTAATATTTATTGGCCCAATTTTACCAGCACCATTTATTGAAATATCAAATCCAGATATTACTGCGTTGCCTACGTTTTGTGATTTGAAACCAGCGTATTTAATATCGTTTACAAAATTGCCTGTTTTTGGTCCGTAAATATCAAATATAAATTCTATCATGTTTGCGTATTTTGTATAGAACCCTGCTACATCCAAAAACCCTTTAAAATTATTTATTTTAAACCCTTGTTTAATACCTATTTCTGAACTCCATCCTCTTTCGGGTTGCAAGCTGGGATTTGGAAAAATTGAAATAGCACTTACTCCAGTACTGATATATTTTTCGGCAATTGTAGGAAAACGATAACCCTGGCCGAAGCTAGCTCTTAAAAATGTATATTCAAATAAATGGTAATTTATTCCAGCTCTTACAACCGGTTGAAACGGAAGATTATTTATTTTTTTTGAAACATATCCTCTTGTGTATGAAGTGTCAATTCTATTATACTCTCCTCTTAGGCCAACAGAAGCTGTTAACTTTTTAATTTTATAATCAAATTGTGCATAACCGGCATAGTTTCTTCCCGAATGCCTTCCGTAAATTGCTGCAGCAATTACTTGTTGTTCCATATACACTGCGCCAGTTGTGATGGTTAAATTATTCTTGAAACGTTTTTGATATTGAAATTCGTTGTAATACAACTCAGCTCTTGATTCTTGGTTTTTATCATTAGAATTATTAGTTAAGAAGTAGCGAGATCGTAAACTAAACTTGCCACCTTTTTTTGTAAAATAAGTAATGAAAGGATCTATATTAAAACGATCATTTTTGTAATTCTGAATCGTTCTTCCTTGCGGTATATATGCAGAATCAGCATTTTGCCATAGAAAAAATAAACCCCCCGATGTTTTCATCATATTTGTATTTACACCAATAGATAAGCCTTGTATTTTTTTGAAGTTGTACCTTAGATTAGCATTAAATCTTGCGCGTTTTTCAGTTTCTAAATATCTGTACCCGTCATCATTATACATATGACCTCCAATTACTAAATCTAAATTTCCAATTTTTTGAGAATGCCCAAAATTGATTCCATTTTGCATTTGCGACGAGCCTTTCCACCATTTTAATTCTGGTCTTTTTGGAGAATCGTATCCTGCACCAAAAATAGAAACGGTAGTAACGGGCTTATCTTTAGCGTATGCTGTTCGCATATTAATCACGCCATTTAATGCAGATGAACCAAATAATGCTGATGCAGCTCCTTTTATTACTTCTACTTGTTCTAAATTTTCGATCGGTAAATAATTCCATTTGATATCAGCCGCATCAGCACTAATCATTGGCATTTCATCTACCAACATTAATACACGAGTTCCTGCGCCATAGCTGTAACCACTACCACCTCTAATGCTAGTATTTCCATCGGAAACGACAACTCCAGGCACTTGATTAATAATAACATCTAATGTTTGTGCGTTTTTATTTTCAACTAATGAAGGTTTTATTACATCCATGCTGACTGTTACATCAGATAATTTTTGTTCAAATTTTCCGGCAGAAATAACTACTTCATCTAATAATTGATTGCCACCATCAAGTAAAATATTTACTTCAATTGTGTCATTAGCTTTTATTGTAATGAGTTTAGAGAATTTCTTAAATCCAATTAAATCACATTCTAAATTATGATTTCCTTCGGTTGCATTTAAGAAGTAAAAACCATTCATATCAGCAGAAGTCGCTTTTAATTTATCAATTGTTACTATCGTACTCGGAAGCACTTCGCCTGTTGAATTATCTTTTACAATACCTTTTATAACTCCATAGTTTTGGGAATAGGCATTTATTGAATAAAAAAACAAAAGAGCCACAATATATTTAGTTAAAGTTATCATATTCTTATATTTTTGTGTTGACAATATACTAAAATAATTAAAAAAACAAATGACTTCCGTCGAATTACAATACCAAATTGCGCTTACATTAATTGATGGTGTGGGAGATGTGTTAGCGAAAAACTTGGTTGCTTATTGTGGAAGTGCACAGCAAGTTTTTATCAGTAAGAAGAGCCCACTCGAAAAAATACCAGGCATAGGAACCATTGTAGCAAACAAAATAATAGCAAGTAAGTTTGTATTGACAAGAGCGGAGCAAGAAATTAAATTTATTGAAGACAATCATATTTCTGCTTTATTTTTCACGAATGAAAAATACCCTCAACGGTTAAAAAATTGTAATGATAGTCCGATCTTACTTTATTATAAAGGTAATGCCAACTTAAATTCTCAAAAAATTGTTTCAGTTGTTGGTACACGCACCCCATCAAATTATGGAAATCAAATAACAGAAAAATTAATTCATGATTTAAAAGATACTGGAATATTAGTGGTTAGTGGTTTGGCATATGGTATCGATGTTTTGGCCCATAAAGAAGCTCTTGCAAATGAACTTAATACAGTTGGTGTTTTAGCTCACGGTTTAGATCGAATTTATCCGTCAGTTCATAGTAATTATGCAAAAAAAATGATTGACCAAGGAGGTTTATTGACGGAATTTATGAGCCAAACAAATCCTGATAGAGAAAATTTTCCAAAACGAAATCGAATTGTGGCTGGGATGTGTGATGCATTGATTGTTGTTGAATCAAAAAGGCAAGGAGGAAGTTTAATTACCGCTACTATTGCTAATGCATATAACAAAGATGTGTTTGCCTTTCCAGGAAGAGCCAATGAAGTTTTAAGTGAAGGGTGTAATGGATTAATAAAATCAAATAGAGCAAACTTAATAGAAAGTGCTGAAGATTTGTATTATATTATGAATTGGAATGAAGAGACAAAAATAAGCAAGTCAAAACAAATTCCCCTTTTTGTAGATTTAAACAATGAAGAACAAGTGATTGTAGATTGTTTTAAAGACAAAACTCAATTGCATATTGATGAGATTTGTAGCACCACTCAGCTCCCAATTAGTAAAACTTCAGCTTATTTATTGACCTTAGAATTTTCGAATGTTATAAAATCTATGCCAGGAAAAATGTATCAATTAAATAGTTAATTGTTCTTTTTTAAATACTTACCAATTAAATAATGACCTAAATAAATTATTGGAATTAGTGAAATAGCAATAATTAATTTAAATAAATAGCCCCAACTCGCATTTGTGATAAATTCATCAAGAGTCCATTTTGCGGGTAAAACAAAGGCGATGTATTGTACAATAAATGTATCAACTAATTGACTTACAAGCGTGCTGCCAGTTGCTCTTAGCCAAATAAATTTATTGCCGGTAATTTTCTTTAAAATAACGAATACGTATACATCAACCAATTGTGAAATGAAAAAGGCTACAATGCTTCCAATAATAATCCATTGCGATTGACCAAAAACAGTTTTGAAGACTTCATTGTTTATCGGAGAAAAAGGAGTTGCTGGAATTTTTATGGCAATGGTAAGAATTATGAATGCAAAACTAATTAACCCAACGGTAATGTAAGTTAATTTTTTTACGCCATCTTTTCCAAAGTGTTCATTAATTAAATCAGTTAATATAAATACAAAAGGCCATAAAATAATGCCGATACTTTGGGTAAATAATCCAAAAAACTGAATTAATTTTCCCCCTATTAGTTCGGCAATTAGTGCGTTTGTTATAAAAAAACCTGCTAGCACTAAGAAGACAGTATCTTTTCTGTTT
>CAIYSA010000249.1 GCA_903928655.1 uncultured Bacteroidota bacterium | reverse complement strand
TCCAAAACGATTATCTAAGCTAGAAATCCCAACGGTTGATTGCATTTTTTCAGTTGGTACAAAATTATTTCTCCATTCATAATTATTACTAAACCATTTATTATAAATATAATCAGCATGGCGTTTTTCCATAGAAAAATTTACATAGGTTTTATATGAAATTGATTTATTATTAATTTTTCTTTTTTTTGTAAATGAATTATTAATTTCAACTAGATAATCATTTGCATTACCACCAGTTAAAATATAATTAGCTTTTAAAAAACCGCTGTAATCATTTTGGTTGACATAAAAACCAGCTTGCACACTATTATTTTGAATAATTGAATCAGCGTGTTGATGCACTAGGTTATACTCATTTTTAAATCCTAACTGTAATTTAGAATGAATTGGATTTATGTTTAACACATAATTTATTTCATTCGAAAAGCTTCGCCAATGACTAGAGTCATTTGTTTTTATGGTATCTAAATAAAACACTTGATAGTAATTATCAGTTGCGATTCCATTATCAGTATATTTTGAATAATTTCCCTTGTATTCGAATTCGTAATTTAAAAAGTGCAAAAAAACAGTTGAGCTATCTTCTTTTTTATTTAGCCGAAACCAAGGATTAAAATTAAATGAAGTATAACGCACTTCGCGTTTAGCTGCACTTAAATTCAATGCCAAAAGCTGCTTATTGATAAATACATTTTCTTTAAAAACGGTATCGTATTTTAAACCACCATTTTCGAGATGCTTAACTTTATTAAATAAGAAAAAACTATAAAACCCTACCCTACTAGTTTTGCTGGTATAATTACTGGACACATAAAAATTATTAGTAAAAGTTTGCTGACGTTTGTAAAACCCTAAACTGCCGTAACGGTTAAAACCTAAAGAAACATTTAATTTATTTTTAAAGGTATTACTAAATAAAAATTTAAAAAGTTGCTCTTGCTTGCTGCCTGCAATACCAGTTAAAGTAGCATAAGGCCCTTTTGTTTGATGATATAAAACGTTGGTTTTATTTATCATATCATTTTGATAGGGTGCATTATAAAAATTAAAACCTAAGTTTTGTGTTTGATATTTATAAAGCAAAGGAGAAGATGGTAAGCCATAGCTACCATTTGTATTTCGAGGAAAATAATTTTGAAAGTTTGTAAGAGTAGTGTCTATTTTCTGGTATTTATATTTTTCAAAATTAGCTTTATCATTGTGCGAAAGCGTGCTAATATAGCTGCTATCTTTTGGATAAAAAATTTGTGCGTTTAATTGAAAACACAAACAAACAAATAAAACTAAACTATAGGTATTTTTCAAAAAAATAGACATTTCAAACTTTACTAAATTTTAAAATTTCTCAAAGAAATGTTCTTCTAAATAATTGACTGTTAATTGGCCTGCTTCTAACAATCTATCTAAAACACCCCAAGTAAAAGCTCCATGAGCTCCACCGCCTTGCAGGGCCATTCCAACTTTTTTAATTTCAGGCTTATTCATCTTTATTATTTAATTATGCCAAAGGCTATCAAATATAAGGAATTTACTTAATTATCCTCAAATAATTAAACCTATTTTGGAGATTTAGTTTGCGAAAATAAATTAGTTGATTATTATTTTATTATTACAAATTTTCTTTCAAAAATTTCAACATTTTATTATATAAATGAGTACGTGTTAAACCACCAGAAATTCCGTGATTTTTATTTGGATAAGTCATGAAGTCAAAAGGGATATTGTTTTTTATAAGCTCACGAGATAATTCCATTGAATTTTGATAATGTACGTTATCATCTCCACTACCATGCACGAGCAAAAAATTTCCTTTTATTTTCTTAGTGAAATTAATTGGCGAATTTTCTTCGTAACCACTTTTATTATCCGATGGTTTTCTTAAAAAACGTTCAGTATAAATATTATCGTAAAATTTCCAATTTGTAACAGGGGCAACTGCAATAGCCGCTTTAAAATAATCAGCACCTTTACTTATTAATAAAGCTGCCATATAACCACCATAACTCCATCCCATAAATCCAATACGTTTTTTATCAACATAAGGTAAATTTCCAACAAACATATTTGCCTGAATTTGGTCTTGCACTTCCAAATTACCTAATTGCATATATGTACTATGTTTAAACTCTCTACCTCTGCCTAAAGTACCTCTTCCATCAACACATACAACAATGTATCCTTCTTGATTTAAAAGTGAATGCCAAAAAAACTCAGTTCTTTCCCAAGCATTATTGCATTTATTTGATCCAGGACCATTATACGCAAACATATAAACAGGGTATTTTTTGGTTAGGTCAAAATTACGAGGTTTCATCATCCAACCATTTAATTCGATATTATCAGCATTTTTAAATGTGAAAAATTCTTTTTTCGACAACTTATAGTCTGTTATTAACTTTTTTAATTCAGCATTATTTTCTAATACTTTAATTAATTTACCATCAGAACTATGCAATTCAAATACTGTTGGAGTATTTGCATCAGAAAATGTGGAAACATAAAATTTTAATCCTGCACTAAATTCTGCTTCCGTTGTTCCACTATATGGAGATAATCGCAATTTAGATTTTCCATCTAATTTGACACTATATAAGTCTCTATTTATTGGTCCTTGCTCAGTACTTTGAAAGAATAGGGTATTCGTTTTTTCATCATAGCCATAAAATGATATTACATCCCAATTTCCTTTAGTTATTTGATTTACTAATTTTCCAGTATTATCATAATAATATAAATGATTGTAATTATCATTTTCACTTGTCCAAATAAAACCTTTGTTGTTTGGCAAAAAAACAACATCTTCTTTTATATCAATATACGTTTTTGCATCTTCGGTTAAAATTACTTTAGAAGTACCATCTATTGAGTTAGCATACAAAAGTTCTAACTTATTTTGCAAACGGTTTAAACGTTGAATTGACAACACATTAGCATCATTTGTCCATTTAATTCGCGGAATATAAATATCGGTTTCGCTTCCTATATCAACCTTAAAGCTTACAGCAGTTGCTAATTCATATATATGAACAGATACAATCGAATTATTTTCGCCAGCTTTAGGATATTTAAAAATTACCTTATCGGGATATAAATTATTATTATAAGTATCAAAAGAAAACTCTTTTACTTGACTTTCATCAAATCTTACATAGGCTAATTTAGTTCCATCTGCATTCCATTCAAAAAAATCGGCCTTACTAAATTCTTCTTCATAAACCCAATCAGCCCAACCATTTTTTATTTCATTTATTTTTCCATCGGCTGTAACTTTAATTTCTTTATTTAAATCCAAATCTTTAATGAATAAATTATTATCTCGTACAAAGGCCACTTTGTTTCCCTTTGGAGAAACTGATGCAAACATTTGCTTTCCTAAAGCTGAAAGTTGAGTTAATTGTTTTGATTTTATATCATAAACAAAATTTTCAGCTTTTGATGAACGTCTATAAATATCCTCCGAATTAGTTTTAAAAACAATTTTTGATTCATCAGGACTAAATGTATAATTACTAATATCAATTGGTTTTCCAGCCAACAACATTTCATTATCTTTAACAATTATAGAAATTTTAGTTCCAGATTTAAGATCGTATTTGACCAAACTTTTACCTGAACTGTCAATTAAAATATCAGTATAATGAATTCCATTTTTCATTGCTTTAAATCCTGAACTAGATTTAGTATTAAATATTTTTTGATTAAAAATATCTTCAACAGAAATATTTTTTTGAGCCTTTAATCCAAAAGCAAAAGCTAGTAATAAAATAAAAGAATACAGATTTTTTGTCATAGTAAATTATTTAAATAAAGTTGCAAGATAATAAATACTACTTAAAAAAAACACCATTCTACTTAAAGGTAAAAATTGTTAAATAAATGTGTTGAATTTGACTATAATTATTGTTAGATTAGCTTAAAAATAAACCACTATGCAAACTTATAAAACAATAATCATTGACGACGAAGAAAATAGTCGCAGTAATACAAAAACAATGTTGGCTGCATATTGCCCTGAAATAGAAGTAATTGCAGAAGCAGCAAGTGGAATGGAAGGAAAAAAAATAATACAAGATTTAAAGCCACAGGTAGTTTTTTGCGATATTAACATGCCTGGAATGTCAGGTTTAGAAATGATTGATGGCTTAGCGCATCGCGATTTCTGTTTAATATTTTTGACAGCACATAGTGAACATGGAATAAATGCAGTTAAAGCAGGCGCTATTGATTATCTTTTAAAACCATTATTACTTAAAGAGCTTCAAGATGCTGTGAAAAAAGTAGTTCATTATTACGAACAAAAAGGAACAGTTACAAATACCGCTGCTGTAAATAAGAACTTAGTATTAATTAACCATAGCAAAGGTTTCACTCTAATTGACTATAAAGATATTGTTTGGCTTGAAGCCTCTGATAATTACACTAACATATTCTTAAGTAATAATAATAATAAAAAAATTGTTGCTTCAAAAACATTAAAAGAATTTGAGGCAATTTTGCCAACAAATGTGTTTTTTAGAATTCATCGTTCATCGTTAATCAATATCGATTACATTAAAGAATATTCTAATGCAGAAGGAGGAACCATTTTAATGTCGGATGGCACAAGCATTCAGGTTTCAAAAGCAAGATCACAAGAATTTGCTGAATTTTTAAAAACAAGAGCGGTAACTCCAAAATAGGATGAATTTTCGTCATTCTTATTTTTCAAATTATATTAAATCCTGAAATTTTATACTTTTATTAATTACATGCATCGTTTTCTTTGTATATATATATTACATTTTTGGATTCTATTTATAATTCCTAATATAAATTATGCTCAAAATCGAAGTTTTTCATTTCAACATTTTGGACCTGAGGATGGATTAAGTAATGCTAATATTTTTGCCATTAAACAAGGCGATAATGATATTTTGTATTTAGCAACAGAAAATGGCATATACAATTTTGATGGTTATAATTTTTATAAAATAAAACCCAAAACGGCTCTTAAATCAAATTATATTCGCAATATAGGTTTTGATTTACAAAGTAAATTAGTTATTATAAATAGAAGAGAAGGTATTTATAATTATGATAATAAAACAAATACAGCAACATTAAATACTCATTTAAAATTTAACAACTCGGTTGACGAACTTATTTTTACAAAAGATTTTACTTATTCTATAACAGATAAAATATCGGTTTCATGCATAGAAAAAAACTCAAGAAAAATTACTGGAGATGATTTGTTTATTGCAGATAATGATAATAGAGCCTACTGTATCTATAAAACAAAAAAAGGAAAAGTTTTAATTGGAAGAACAAGTGGCCTATACCTTT
>CAIYSA010000248.1 GCA_903928655.1 uncultured Bacteroidota bacterium | reverse complement strand
CGGCGGTTATTTTTATCTTGAATATCGTAAGGCCATCGGTTTTGATAGCAGGCTAAACGATCCGACCGTATCATCAAATCAGAATGGACTATTAATTAACGCCGTTAATGTACCCGTTAATGGCATTACGCACACTAATCAAAGTTTATTAATTGATACGACGCCGGGACCAACAAGTTCATTTGGATACTGGATAACAAGCGCACCGAATTCGTCATTAAATGGAAATAATACTTTTCCTAAAAACACAAAATTTGCTAAAGTGAAATTCTTAAAAATAAGCAACCAATTAGAACTAAATAAAGGGATAACACTCACAATGTTTTTCCTTAAAATAAACCACGATACTGAAATTGTTATCCAAAACAAAACAAAAATAAGTAATTGTTTTTTACTTGGCTTAACGGAAATATAATATAAAAAAATAAAAATGAGTGGTAAGGTAATTGCATTTTCTTTGGTAAGCAGGGCACATATAAAAAACAAAAAATGGAGCACTAATGAATATAAACTATAACTTTTAAAATATTCTATTAAACAAATTATTGAACTTAATGCGAAAATACCAAATATTAAATCATTACGACCTGGAATCAAAGCTACTGAATGCAGCAATAATGGATGAAAAATAAAAATTGAAACAAAAATAAGTGCGGTTTGTTTCGACACTGAAAAGTGAGTTAAGAACCTAAAAAACAAACAACAAAAAATAAAATGGTAAGCTAAATTGGAAAGATGGAAAAAAAAGGGAGACAACTGCCCAATTCTATAATCCAAAACAAAGGATAATAAGAAAAATGGTCTATAGTAAATCCCTAAAGTGGGCTTGGTAAACGCTTCAATAATTGGCTTTGTGCCTGATAAAAAAGGAGCATTTTTCACAATTAACCATTGTTCGTCCATTGGCGAAAAACCAAAGAATAAACTTTTTCCGTAAAGTAAAACCAGAAGTAAAACTAAACTACAGTAAACAGTATAGTTATTTTTAAATATTAATTTTATTATCGAATTCATCCTTAAAACTGAGTTTCTAAAATACAAATTTTTAACATGCAATTACAAATGATAATTATATTAAATTTATATTCCAATTCATAAAATAAAAATGCGATATATTAGTGCTGACCAAATTTTTTCAGGCAAAGAATTTCTATCAAATGGTAGTGTTTTAGTAATAGACGACAATCATATGATTGCAGACATTTTAGATTCCACTAAAATTAATGAGGAGAACATTGAACACTTTGATGGAATTATTTGTCCAGGTTTTATAAACACTCATTGCCATTTAGAATTAAGTCATTTAAAAAATACTATAGATTCAAAAACTGGCATTGTAAATTTTGCGCTTGATGTCATAAAAAAAAGAAATTTAGTTAGCATTGAGCAACAAAATGATGCGATGCTTTATGCAGACAAAATAATGTATGAACAAGGAATAGTTGCAGTTGGTGATATCAGTAATTCAAACATTTCGAAAGCTGTTAAATCAAAATCTTCTATTTACTATCATACTTTTGTAGAATTGATAGGTTTAAATCCTCAAAAATCAGAATCGGTTTTTAATTATGGTTTGGAGTTATTAAATGATTTTAAATCCCTAAATTCAACTTGTTCTCTTGCTCCGCATGCACCATATACTGCATCAACAAAATTAATTGAATTGATTTCGAATGAATGTTATGAGCAAAAAAAACCAACCAGTATTCACAACCAAGAATGTATTGCGGAAAACGATTTTTTTATTTCTAAGTCAGGAGATTTTTTAAAATTATATAACACATTAAATATTTCTATAGATTTTTTTAACGCCACAAAAAAAAGTAGTTTGCATAGTATATTAAATTCTTTTAATACAGCTGTAAATACATTATTAGTACACAATACATTTTCAAATATTGAAGATGTGATATTTGCCAAAAAAAATCATAAACAATTGTTTTGGTGTATTTGCGCAAATGCTAATTTATACATAGAAAACACTTTACCAAATATTGATTTATTAATTTCCGAAAACTGTGAAATTACATTAGGTACCGATAGTTTAGCAAGTAATAATAAGCTATCAATCATTGAAGAAATTAATACTATAAAAAAGCATTTTTCTCATATACCATTAGAAAGTCTTTTAAAAATGGCAACATACAATGGAGCTAAATTTTTAGGTATTGAAAACAAATTTGGGTTAATTGAAAAAGGAAGGAACAGTGAGTTAAACTTAATCACTAACTTAAACGGAGTATATGAAGTTAAAAAAATAAGGTAAGAATTAAAATCAAAATAGAACAAGTGTTTCTATCTCACACCGTTTCTTTTATAATGCTAATTGTAGCTTTTAAAATAAATAATGAAAATTCGTTATTTATTTTTTTAAAATTCGTTTTTAATTTATTTCCGCTTTTCATGCCAATGGTTATAAAACCTAAACCTGCACCACCTTTATCGCTCATTGTATTATTTTCTAAATGCTCTAAATAATAGGCTTTCAATGCTTTGTCATCATCAAAAGAATTAATAACATTTATTTGCTTTTCAAGCACATTTATAGAATCATTCGCAGTTAAATTTGCAGAAATCACACTTACAGAATCATTATTTTTTTTTAATATAAAAAAAATATGTTGCTCACTGCTAATATTCTTATGGCCATGGATAAGCATATTTTGAAGTGTTTCGACACAAATAAAAAAAATTTTCTTGACTGATCCTTTTGGAATGTCTAAATATTTAATTTGTTCTTCAATACAACTTTCCAAAGAAGAAATAACGCTTTGAGATAATTCGCCAATATGGGTTACTAAAACACTATTGTGTTGCTTAGATTCCTCGAGAAGTATTTCATACTGCTCTTGCACAAATTGTTTCTCGCTATTATTTTGTTGGTTCAACTTTTTATTTAAATAAACCGTTCACTTCAGCATCAATCATTCTTATTACTTTCCCTAAATCTTCCTTGCTCTCCGAAAAATTTATCTCATCAATATCTACAATTAATACTTTTCCACCTTCATAAGTTGTAATCCAGGCTTCATATCTTTCATTTAATCTCTTTAAATAATCTAAACGAATTGAGTTTTCGTAATCCCTGCCACGTTTTTGAATGTGCTTAACTAATGTTGGAACCGACGCTCTTAAATAAATAATTAAATCAGGTGCTTTTACTAAGCTATCCATTAGTTTAAAAAGATTAAAATAATTATCATAATCTCGGGTTGTCATCAATCCCATTGCATGCAAATTTGGAGCAAAAATATATGCATCTTCATAAATAGTTCGATCTTGAACTACCTTCTGTTTCCCTTTTCTAATTTCTTGAACTTGCCCAAAACGTGCATTTAAAAAATACACTTGTAAATTAAATGACCAACGTTGCATATCGTCGTAAAAGTCATTTAAATAAGGATTATCATCGGCGTCTTCGTAGTGAGGTGTCCATTTATAATGTTTAGCTAATAAGGAAGTTAATGTCGTTTTCCCTGACCCAATATTACCGGCAATTGCTATATGCATAAAATCTTCTTTCTAAAAATATCATTAATTTATAATACACTAATATACAGTTTTATTGAAACAAACAAAACTTTTTTAATTATTTTTTTGATTGTTTTTTGTAAAAAAATTACAAAAAATATAACAATTATTTTATTGTATTCAATAAAATTAACGGATTATATTTTGATAAAACCAACTTAGTATCCTCAAAAGCTTCTTCCATTTTTTGCTTATGGCCTTGATTTAAGAATATTGGCAATTTCGAACTATCTTTTGACCATTCGGCTGGAAATAAAATATGCATTTTTTTATTCCCATCTCCTCTATAAACCCAAGTTGGGGTATAAGAAGCTTCTTTATATTTTGTAATATTTTTTGTAACATTCTTTTGAATGGTTAATTTTAAAATAACACCAGCATCTGTATATCTCCAGTATTGATTTGACAAAAAATTACCCAACGAATAAGCGATAAAAACGGTATCATTTATTGCTTTTGAATATTGAACACTTGTTGGGCCAACCATATGTGGATGCGATCCTATAACAATATTAGCCCCAGCATCTAGCGCATATTTAACAGCATTTTTTTGTGCTGCAGTTGGTTCTGGAACATTTTCAATCCCCATGTGGTAAAATACTAAAATGGCATCTGCTCCTTTCTTCTTGCACAATTTTACTGCATTTGAAATACCCATGGAATCAATAACATTGAGCATATATTTATGGCCATCATTTGGGTAAGAACCATTTGTGCCATAAGTGTAATTTAAGATCCCTAATTTTATACCTTTAATTGTAAGGATTCGCAATGAATCATGATCTTCTTGACTCAAATATGTTCCGGCATATCCAAGATTATTTTTTTTAATAACCTCAACAGTTCTTAGCAATCCAGCTTCCCTAGTATCCATACTATGATTATTTGCCGTTACCAAAAAATCAAATCCGGCGTCCTTTAATGCTTCACAATATGAATCTGGAGAATTAAAAGCCGGATAGCCTGCATAAGGCTGAGAGGTGCCTGCAAAAGTAGTTTCTAAATTACCAATTGTTAAATCTGCATTTTGCAAATAAGGTTTTATATATTCGAAACTTGGTTTAAAATCATAAATACCATTACTTAATTGCGCATTTTTAGTTTGTGGTAAATGACACATTAAATCTCCCACTAAATTTATTGTAATCTCAGAAATAGAATCAGGAAAATAATTTATTCTCATTGTGTCTTTTACATCGATAGCTGATGAAATAACTTTTATATTTTCCTTTTCTACTAACGCATCGTTTTCGATTAAAAGCTTTTTAGTGGCCGAGCATGTACTTAACAAAAAAGCGGTAATAGCAATAAATACAAAAGTATATAATAGTTTATTTTTCATTTTTAAAATCATTATTATAACAACTACAAACAAATTTCACACTTTCGTTAAACTCCTTAAATGAAAACTGAAGTACGTTTTTTATTTTTAAATTTGAATAGGTATTACTAACCAAACTAGACCTTGCAGATTCTTTAGTAATAACAGGTTCTTTTTTACTAAAGCCACAACTTATAGATTCAGCGATATCTGCAAGTATTAACAAAGTTTTTGTTGCTAAATAACGTGGCGCTTTTTTTCCAAATTCAATATGAATTTTACTCAATATTTCTTTGTAGGTGTAATTATTTTCTATTAAAATAAATCTATTGTTAAAGAGCTTTTTTTCAACTAATTTAATCATACAATCGGCTACATCATTTACATCAACAATTGCACTTGAACCATTTGTATAAAAGGACAGTTCTTTATAGCAAATATCAAATAACTTACCCGAACTTTGATTCCATAAACCTGGGGCAATAACAATGGCAGGATTTACAATTACAGCATTTAATCCTTCTTCTATTCCACGCCAAACTTCCCTTTCTCCATTATATTTACTAATTGCATAATTACCAACATTTGGACTCGATTTCCAATAAACACCTTCATCAATGTTTTTAGTAATGTCAGGATTATGAATTGCCGAAATTGAACTTACGTGACAAAATGCATTTATGTTTTTCTCTAAACAAGCATTAACAATATTTGCTGTCCCTTCAACATTTATTTTAAATAATTCTTTTTCACGCTTAGCATTAAATGTAACTAAACCTGCACAATGGTATACTGTATCAACTCCATCTAAAACATCCAAAATTGAAAAAATATCACAGATATCAGCATCTACCCATTTTATTCGATTAAACAACTCTTCGAATTCAGTAGAATAATATGAAAATATTTTTTTTGTTTTATTAATATCACTGCCATCACGTTTAATACAAATAACCTCTTTATTTTGTTGTATCAATTTTAAAGCAAGATGCGCTCCAATTGTACCCGTTGCTCCTGTTATTAAAATCATACAATTTGAATTTGATGAGCTAAATAAAACAAACCAAGTTGCACGAAAACGCCAACACTAAAACCAATATATACTTGACTTGGAGAATGGGCTTCTAAAAACAATCGTGCAAATCCAACAAAACCAGCTACCAAAATACTTATTGAAATTATTGACAAAATTGGTAATTGCATAAAAACACATAACGCTATTAGTACACCAAAAAAGCCGCCAATACCAATCATATGAGCACTAATTTGCCACCAATAATTAATAACTGCTGCAATAAAAATACTAACTGCCCCTCCCAAAACTATTAATTTTAAAGTTGGCCAAATTGAGAAATCGTATAACAAATAAAACAATCCAAAATAACATAACGAACTAGCAATTAAAGGGAATGTGCGCTCTCTTCTGTTTTGAATTGTTATGGATGAAACATAATT
>CAIYSA010000247.1 GCA_903928655.1 uncultured Bacteroidota bacterium | reverse complement strand
TGAAATTAGTTCTGACATTCGCCGTAAAATTGCATTATTTTGTAACGTTTCGCCCGATGCAGTTATTGAAGCCCTAGATGCAACAACTATTTATGAAGTTCCATTATTAATGGAAAAAGAAAAACTAGATGAGATTGTACTAAAAAAATTAAATATTACTAAAATAACTGAAGTTAAACTTGATAAATGGAAACATTTTTTAAATAAATTTTATAACCCAACAAAAGAAGTTACAATTGGCTTAGTAGGAAAATACGTTGAATTAAAAGAATCTTATAAATCAATTGCAGAAGCATTTATACACGCTGGTGCTGTTAACGACTGTAAAGTTAAAGTTGAATGGATACATAGCGACGGTTTAACTGAAGAAAATACTGTAGAAAAATTTAAAAATTTACAAGGTATTTTAGTTGCACCAGGATTTGGAAATCGCGGTATAGAAGGGAAAATTATAGCTATTCAATATGCAAGAGAAAATAAAATTCCATTTTTAGGGATATGTTTAGGAATGCAATGCGCTGTAATTGAATTTGCTCGTAATGTTTTAGGGTTAAAAGATGCTCATAGTCGCGAAATGAATCCAGCAACAAGTGCACCTGTTATTGATTTATTAGAAGCTCAAAAAAATATTTCTCACATGGGTGGAACTATGAGATTAGGTTCATATCCTTGTCGTTTAGTAGAAGGAACATTAGCTCATCGAATTTATGGTAAAATAAATATTAACGAACGTCACCGTCATCGTTATGAATTTAATAATGATTATGTGAAATCCTTTAAAGATGCCGGTATGGTATTATCAGGTTTAAATCCAGATGCAGATTTAGCTGAAATTATAGAAATACCTTCTCATCCATTTTTTATAGGTGTTCAATTTCACCCTGAATATAAAAGTACTGTTGAGAATCCTCATCCATTGTTTGTTAGTTTTGTAAAAGCTAGCCTTGGAGAAAAAATAATTTAACCGTGTTTTAATTCAAAAAAGCACTTGATTATTTGTTACATTAACTATATTAAAATAATTATAATGAAGATATTAGTTACAGGAGGTGCAGGAAATATTGGAGGTGCATTAGTTCAAAAACTAATTGAAGACAAATCAAATTTTGTAGTTGTGGTTGATAACCTATCAACTGGTTTTCTATCAAAATTACCATCAATAGAATTAGAAAATTGGAAATTCATAAAAGCTGATGTAAACAATTTCAATGAAATTTCATCAATCATGCATTCACATTGCTTTGATTATGTGTTTCACTTTGCTGCTGTAGTTGGTGTTATACGAACTCAAGAAAATCCAATAGATGTACTTGAAGATATTTCTGGAATAAAAAATATTCTAAATCTATCAAAGAATACTTCTGTAAAACATGTATATTTTTCATCATCATCAGAGGTATATGGCGAACCTGTAGAATTACCTCAACACGAATATAATACACCGTTAAACTCTCGTGTACCTTATGCAGTTGTAAAAAATGTAGGTGAATGTTTTTTTAGAAGTTACCAGCAAGAGTTTGGTTTACCTTATACTATATTTCGGTTCTTTAATACTTATGGTCCAAATCAAAGCACAGACTTTGTAGTTTCAAGATTTATAGCTTTAGCATTAAAAAATTTAGATATAACAATTTATGGCGATGGCTCACAAACACGTACATTTACTTACGTTGATGATACAGTTGACACTTGCGTAAATATTTTAAATAAAAAATTATTAGCTAATGATGTCGTAAATATTGGAAGTAATAAATTAATGACTGTTTTAGAATTAGCAAAAATGGTTATTAAAACAACTGATAGTAAATCAAATATCATTCATTTATCTCCTTTAAAAGATGGCGATATGACTCGTCGCCAGCCAGATAATACTAAAATGAAAGAAATTTTAGGAAGAGAATTAATTGATGTTGAAGTTGGGATTAAACGTATGATGCAAGATTCAAAATATTTAAAATCAATAGGATTATAAAATTAATTTCGACTAATTAAATCTTTCAAAAAAATGTGTGGGATAGCAGGTATAGTTGGCTTAAATATTGAATCTTCAATTCCAAAAATTGCTATTCAAAAAATGACTGATGCTATCGCGCATCGCGGACCAAACTCGCAAGGCTTTTGGGATGATACAAATTGTTATTTTGGACATAGACGCTTATCAATTATTGATTTATCGGAGGCAGGTAACCAGCCATTTGTATCACAAGATGGTCGTTATGTCTTAATTTACAACGGAGAATTATATAATTACAAAGAACTTAAATTTTCATTACAACGTTCAGAATTTGGCACCAATCAATTACCATATATATTTAAAACAAACACAGATACTGAAGTAATTTTAGCTTCATATTTACGTTGGGGAAAAGAGTGTGTTAATTATTTTAACGGTATGTTTGCTTTTGCTATTTGGGATAAGCAAGAACGAAAATTAGTAATTGCCAGAGATAGAATGGGAATTAAACCATTGTATTATCATTTCAAAAACACTGTTTTAATATTTGCATCAGAAATACGAGCATTATTAAAATCAGATTTAATTGAAAAAAAAATAAATCAGCAATCAGTTGCCGAATATATACAATACACAACGGTACACGCTCCTAATACAATATTACAAGATGTTAAAGTATTGATGCCAGGAAATTTAATTGAATTTGAAACTAAAAATCTAACATTTAATATTTCGCAATATTGGAATATTAATAATTTCAGCAAATCAAAAGAAGATTTAAACTATAAGCCAACCTGCGAAAAAGTAAATGAACTTTTAACTCAATCAGTTGAAAGACGATTAATTGCAGATGTTCCGTTTGGTGCATTTTTATCTGGTGGAATTGATAGTAGTGCAATTGTTGGATTAATGAGCAAAGTTTCCTCTGAAAAAATCCAAACCTTTAATATTAATTTTGATGAGGGCGAATATTCGGAAGCAAAATATGCTCAACTTATTGCAAAAAAATTTAACACACAACATCACGAAATAAAATTAACACCAAACGATTTTTTATCGCAATTACCAGAAGCCCTCAATGCAATTGACCACCCAAGTGGTGATGGGGTAAATAGTTACATTGTTTCCAAGGCAACAAAAAATGCTGGTATAATAATGGCATTATCCGGTTTGGGAGGTGACGAACTATTTGCTGGTTATGATGTTTTTAAAAGATATGTTGAATTAGAAAAAAAGGGTTGGCTTAATTTAATACCTGCTAAAGGAATTTTAGGCAAACTATTAGCAGCTTATAAAAAATCAATACAAGGTGATAAAACTTCTGAAATTTTAAACTTAGATGTTATCAATGGTTTTAATGCCTACCCTATTAATCGTAAATTATTTAATCAACCCGATTTTCATTATTTATTAAAGAAACACTTTAACGATAATGCGTTTATACAAAACGTGATTAAAAATTGTGAAACAGATAAATCACATAAACTCAGTAGAGTTTCTTTGTTTGAAATAAAAACATATATGCAAAACGTTTTATTGCGTGATGCTGATCAAATGAGTATGGCTGTGGCTTTAGAGGTAAGAGTTCCATTCTTAGATTACAAATTAGTTGAATTTGTTTTAGGAATAAATGATACTTATAAATTTCCTCATACTCAAAAAAAATTATTGGTAGACTCGCTTGGAGATTTATTGCCGCCAGAAATAGTAAACCGACCAAAAATGGGTTTTATTTTACCTTGGAAAGATTGGCTAAAAGATGAGTTAAAAGAATTTTGCGAGGAAAATATAGTTCAGCTTTCTAAATTAAGTTTTGTAAACAGAGAAGCGGTTTTACTAATTTGGAATCGCTTTTTGAAAAATGATCCTAAGATAACGTGGAGTCGAGTTTGGCATTTAGTTGTACTAAACCATTGGATAAAAACAAACCATATTGATTGCTAAAAAAAACATACTCATACTAAGTGATTGGTTTTTGCCTGGTTACCTTGCTGGTGGACCAATACAATCAATTGCTACTTTAACCAAAGAATTAGGAAACGATTTTAATTTCAAAATTATTACAACAGATAGAGATTTTAAATCGGATAAAGCATATGAAATCATTAAACCTAATGAATGGACTAATTTTGAAAACAGAACAGTTTTTTATTTGAGTCCTGAAAATCTGAATGAATCATTCATGTTAGAATTATTAAAAAATACGCCACATGATGTTATTTACTTAAATAGTTTATTTTCAAAACAATTTACAATTAATATATTAAAATGGAAAACGAAAAATAAAATAACGTCAAAAATTATTTTAGCGCCCCGAGGAATGCTAGGTGATGGCGCGTTGGCAATAAAAGCATTAAAGAAAAAATT